>JAQVKJ010000026.1 GCA_028694715.1 Weeksellaceae bacterium
CAGGCCCAACACCAGTTTCTGCACTGATTCACGCAGCTACCATGGTAACGGCCGGTATCTTCATGCTGACCCGTTGCAACGAACTGTTTGATATGGTGCCGATGACACAGGGAATTGTCACTTGGATAGGTATCATCACCGCACTGATTACTGCAACAATTGCCATGCGACAAAACGACATCAAAAAGGTGCTCGCCTACTCCACCGTTTCGCAACTCGGACTGATGTTCGCCGCATTGGGAATGGGTGCCTATGTGGCTGCTGCCTTCCATGTACTCACACACGCATTCTTCAAAGCATTACTATTCATGGGTTCAGGCTCTGTGATTCACGCCATGGGCGGAGAACAGGACATGACCAAAATGGGAGGCTTGAGAAAACTGATGCCCAAAACAAATATCACCATGCTGATTGCCTGTTTGGCGATTGCGGGAATTCCTCCACTCAGCGGTTTCTTCTCCAAAGACGAAATGCTGCTCAGCATGTTCCTTGGAAACAAAGCGGTATGGGTACTCGGCTTTGTGGTCTCTGTACTGACCGCATTTTATATGTTCAGATGGTATTTTATGACTTTCTACGGAGAATTGAGAAACAAGGAAGTAAAACCGCACGAGAGTCCTTCCAATATGACAATTCCAATGATGATATTGGCTGTTTTGTCAATCATCGGTGGGTTTGTCGGAATACCGACAGTCTTTGCCGAAAACGGACACAAACTGAACCATTTCCTGTCAGGTGTTACCGGCGTGCACGAAGGCGGACATGAGATTACAGCTTTAACGGAAATTTTGCTGATGGCTGCGCTACTCCTGTTCGTACTGGCCGCAATTGCAGTTACTTATAAAAAATACAACGGCAAAACAGATAGCCACTCAAGTGGGCTGATGAAGCTGTTTGAAGACAAATGGTATGTTGACGAAATCTATCAGTCAATAGTCATTGGTCCTGTGGAAAATCTGGGGACAGCCTTGAAAAAATATATTGAGAAAGCCGTAATTTCCAAAACCGTGTTCAGCGTTGGCGGGATTTCTGTGCTGATCTCAAAACAAACGAAATTGATTCAAACCGGAAATATCGGCACCTACATATTGCTGATGCTGCTGGGAATCGTGATTGGAATAGGGTTTTTCTTTTTTGGAATTTTATAAAAAGCGAAAAGAATGTTTTTAGTATTACTGATTTTATTGCCATTGGTATTCGGGGTCGGCCTGAGCCTTTACCCAAACAAAAAGTCATTGGGTTTCATAGGAACGGCCATTAGCGTCTATCTCTTTATTTTTACTTTGCTGTCTGTATTCAACGGCAATGGATTCATCCAGAAAGAACTCATAGAACCTTGGTTCAAAATGGGAAGCGTACAATCCTATTTTGCACTGAGTCTTGAAGGATTGGGCGGACTCATGGTGCTGCTGAATACTTTTGTTTATTCACTTCTGTTTCTCTATTTCGCTTCCATTAAAAAGAATTACAAAAACAATTTTTATGGATTGTTGCTGATTGTGTTTGCCGGGTTGAACGGTGTTTTTCTGGCACAGGATCTTTTGCTGTTCTATTTCTTTTGGGAAATCGTATTGATACCTATGTATTTTCTGATTGGACTTTGGGGAGGCAAAAATAAAATCAGGGCCAATACCACATTCTTTATTTACACCATTTTCGGCTCTTTCCTGATGCTGGCCGGAATCATTTATATCGGTTTCCAGCTAAAACCCGAAAGCTTGTTACTCAATGATGTGAAAGCAATGACCACCGGTTTCAAAAATTTAGAATTACTCCCCGTACTCTTTCTGATTGCGTTTGCCATCAAGATTCCACTCTTTCCACTACACTCATGGCAACCTGCTGTTTATAAAGCATCGGACACTTTCGTAACAGTCATACTGAGTGCCCTGATGGCCAAAATGGGCTTGTTTGCGGTAGTGAACTGGTTCATTGGCATGTTCCCAATCAGATCAATCTCCATCGACAATCTATTGTATGTGGTTGGTTTCGGATTGGTCTATGCTTCGCTGATTGCTTTGCGTGCAAATCATCTGAAAAAGATAATTGCCTTCAGCTCCATCGCTCATCTTGCTTTGATATTCATGGCACTTTTCACCTACTCAGAAATAGGAATCAAAGGAGCTTATTTCCAGATGTTCAGCCATGGAATCGTGGTATTGGGGATGTGGTTAAGCTATGACTATATGAATCGAAAATACGGGGTCACAAACATCAAATCGGTCAGAGGTTTGGCAAAAATTGACCCAGCGATTGCAGTATTCTGGACCATTTTCTGTTTGTCTAATCTATCGCTTCCGCTGACTTCCAATTTCATTGGAGAATTCTCGATGCTCAATGCCTTGTTCTTCTACAATCCAGTGCTCTGCGTAATGGGCTGTATAGGTGCGATTCTTTCTGCCGCATACACCTGGAGAATGAACAATGCAATTTTGCTTGGTGCACCTAAAAACTTAAAAGACAAACCAAAGAAAATGCCTGCAGTACTCTATCTGGTACTCGGCATACTGTCATTTGTAGTTATATTGCTGGGTATCTATCCGTCCATCATATTTAATTTAATCCAAAACTAAACAGAAGCATCCACTATGAATATTATATTGACATCAGCTTTATCCGGTATCATCTTTATGTTCAGCGGATTTGTTTCTAAGAAGAAACGACACCAAAGTTTGCTGGCTGCCGTGCTTATGATTGTAATAATGATTTCAGCTGCCTGTCAACTGAAAGGACACGAAATCATGGCCGGGAAATATGCCAATATGATTGTTACCGACCAATACAGAATTTATTTTTTCATTGCACTCTGTGCAATTGGGCTTTATTATATATTGGTCAACCGAAAAACAATCAGTCAGCCGGGCAAATTGGTTTCGGATTACTATGCATTGATTTTTATTTCACTGACCGGTATTGCAGCACTGGCAACATTCAACAATCTTCTTTTGTTGTTCATGGGCATCGAAATATTGTCTATACCGGTATATGCACTGGCAGGTGCTGCCAAACAAAAAATGAAAAGCACCGAAGCAGCCGTCAAATATTTTCTGATGGGTGCATTCTCCACCGGTATCATGCTGATGGGTATCGCACTGATTTATGGTGCCACCGGTTCATTTATGATGAATCAAATCACTGCCTATTCTTTTGATATGCAGACGATATATTATCTCGGTTGGGTGCTACTGATTCTATCGCTCTGTTTCAAAGTTTCAGTTGCCCCCATGCACTACTGGGCACCCGATGTTTACGATGGCTCACCTACTGTGTTTTCTTCCTACATGGTGACCATTGTGAAAGGCGGTGGATTTCTGGCATTCATTACTGTGATGATGTCCTTCAAAATCACCACCGAAATTATAGCCAAGAACCATCAGTACATGCTGAGTTTCATCATTTTGCTCACCCTGATTCTTGGTAATTTTTCTGCCATCAAACAAAAAAGTGTCAAAAGAATGCTTGCCTATTCCTCTGTGGTTCAAGCAGGTTATATGATGTTCGCACTGTTTGTGATAGATCAAGCTTCAAAAGATGCACTCTTATTTTATACCGTCAGCTACGGGCTTTCGAGTGTGGTTTTGTTCTACTCATTGGCCATGGTAGAAAATGTCAATCACAAAGGCTATTTCGGATTGGCCAAACGCTCACCGCTGCTGGCTTTGTCTTGTGCGGTCGCACTTTTCTCATTGGCAGGGATTCCTTTTACATCAGGATTTTTGGCCAAGTTCTTCGTATTGAGTGCAGCCATGCATGTTCCCGGTAATTTGTTTTTGATTATTATTGCCTTGGTGCTTGCTGTGGTCAGCGTATATTATTATTTTAAAGTGATTGTGGTGATGTATTTTAGAAATCCCAAAATCAAAAAAGAAATCAAATTATCGCCTACTTCACAATTTTTGTTGATACTCGGAACCGCTTTGAACTTTGCGCTGGGTACTTATCCTGATTTACTTTGGAAGTTCCTGGAACTGTTCAGTTAATTCGTTTTGGTTTGAATATTCAGCCAACCGGCAAATAAATCTTCTGAATCAGTTCATCGTATTCTTTCTGGGGGTCGCTGTTTGCAGTAATTCCGCCACCGCTTTTGAAGTAGAGTTGTTCCCCTTGTTTTTCAATAAAACGAATGGCCACCGCCGAATCCAAATTTTCACCGTCAAACCATCCAAAAATTCCGGTATAATATCCGCGCGGCACATCTTCAACCGATTGGATAATTTCAACCGTTTTCTTTTTGGGCGCACCGCTGACAGAGCCTGCCGGAAGGATTTTCAATAAATTTTCTCCAAAACTATTTTCCCAGCCTTCTTTCAGATTTCCGCTGACCGCTGAACTCGTCTGCAGGATTTCACCTTTGTGGGTTTTGATTTTTTCAATGTAACGAAAACGATTCACCCTGACTTTCTCCGCAATCATCGATAAATCATTGCGCATCAAATCCACGATGGTATGATGTTCCCAGGCTTCTTTTTCATTTTCAAGCAGGATTTTTTTAGCCTCCGGAATTTCGGCATCAATCGTGCCTTTCATTGGAAAAGTCGAAATTTGATTTCCCTTGATTTGAACAAAACTTTCGGGCGAAAAAACCACAAAATTGTCTTTCAAACAAAGTTTATAAGGCGCATTGCTCGCATAAAATATTTCCTTCAGACTAAGATTGCAGTCGATTGGCGTCGGAAAAGTCAGATTCAGCAAAAATGAATTTCCGTTGTTCAGTTCTTCGATGACCGTATATAATTTTTTGAAATAATTCTTTTTGTCAATCGCGGTATAAGTCAGTTCCGGTTTTGGAATCTGAATTTGCTCATTTGCATTTGTTTTTCCTTTGAAGTTGTACAAAATTCCGTTCTTTTCGGCTTCCTCCAATTTACAAACCATGGGTCGTTTCAATTCAAAATCAATCAGAAAGAAATACGGAATTTTTTGAACCGTATATTCTGAAATCTGTTTTGAAAATTGTGAAATGTCCATCATCTTAATATTGTAAAATGGGTTAAAATTTCTTTTCCGAAAGCAGTGAGAAATGACTCGGGATGAAACTGAATGCCAAAGATTGGAACTGTTTGATGTTGAACTGCCATGATGTATTTTCCAGACTTGGCTGTAATTTCAAGTTCATCCGGAAATTTATCCGACGAAACCGTCCAGGAATGATACAAACCGACTTCTATTTTTTGAGGTAGTCCATAGAAAATCGGTGAATTTTTTATGATTTCAACAGACCGTTTTTGTCCGTGCACCACATTTTTCAATCGATACAAACTTCCGCCAAAATGGGTGCAAATCGCCTGATGTCCCAGACAAATTCCCAACAATGGTTTTCGGTTCTCGACACTGTGTTCAATCACCTGATTCAAAAGCGGAAAATCTTCGGGTTTCATTGGACCTGGTGAAATTACGAAATGTGAAAATTCATCCAAATCGCTGATTCTCAATTCATCATAATTGATTACCCGATAAACACAATCGCCAATTTCACGCAAAATATTGACGATGTTGTATGTAAATGAATCGTTGTTGTCGATTAATAACAGCTGCATAAACTGAATTTCATTAGCGCAAAAATCGGGAATTTTTTTAAGAAGTCAGTACAAATAAATCAGGGCTTCACGAATAGTAAAGCCCTGATTTTTATACATTTTTAACAGTACTTTAAATATGAATCGAATGCCCGTAAGCATCTTCCACCGCTTCCATAATCGCTTCGGACATGGTCGGATGCGGATGAACAGATTTCATGATTTCATTGGCGGTGGTTTCTAATTTTCTGGCGACCACCACTTCTGCAATCATCTCGGTTACGCCTTCGCCAATCATGTGACAACCCAACCATTCACCATATTTGGCATCAAAAATCACCTTGATAAAACCATCCGGCGCACCGTTGGCCACCGCTCGGCCATTGGCCGAAAACGGAAATTTACCCACCTTGATGTCATAGCCGGCTTCTTTGGCTTTTGCTTCGGTCAGACCGACAGATGCAATCTCGGGAGAACAGTAAGTACAACCGGGGACATTGCCGAAATCAATCGGTTCTACATGCATTCCCGCAATTTTTTCAACACACAAAATCGCTTGTGCTGACGCAAGATGCGCCAAATCCTGTCCGTGCACCACATCACCAATGGCGTAATAACCGGCCACATTGGTTTGACAAAAGTCGTTGACCGAAATTTTTCCTCTTTCGGTTGCAATCCCAACTTCCTCCAAACCGATGTTCTCGGTATTGGGTGTTACTCCGACCGCCGAAAGTAAAATGTCGGCTTCTAATATTTCTTCTCCTTTGGAAGTCTTCACCTTGGCTTTCACGCCACTTCCTGAAGTATCGACCGAAGTCACTTCTGAGCTTGTCATGATTTTGATACCGCTCTTTTTGAGTGATCTTTCGAGTTGTTTTGAAATGTCTTCATCTTCCACAGGAACGATTCTCGGCATGAATTCAACGATGGTCACTTCGGTACCGATGGTATGATAGAAACTTGCGAATTCTACACCGATGGCTCCACTGCCCACTACAATCATCTTTTTGGGCTGCTCTGGCAATACCAAAGCTTCCCGATAACCGATGATTTTCTTGCCGTCCTGCGGCATGGAAGGCAGCACTCTGGAGCGACCGCCCGTGGCAATGATGATGTGATCGGCAGAAATCTCACTCGAACTTCCGTTCGCTGCTTTGACCGCTATTTTTTTGCCGGGCAGCACTTTGGCTTCGCCTTGGATAACTTCAATTTTATTTTTTTTCATCAGAAACTGCACGCCCTTGCTCATTTTGTCGGCTACACCGCGGCTTCTTTTGACGATGTTGCCAAATTCAAAACCGATTTTTTCGGGTTTGTTGAAACCAAAATCTTCTGCATGATTCAGATATTCAAATACATGTGCACTTTTCAGCAAAGCCTTGGTCGGGATGCAACCCCAATTCAGGCAGATTCCGCCCAATTCGGCTTTTTCTATGATTGCCACTTTTTTACCCAATTGTGCTGCGCGAATCGCCGCAACATATCCGCCGGGTCCGCTTCCGATAACTGCTATTTCAAATTTCATTTCGTATTGATTTTGAACGGATGTGCTCATCCGAAAATTCGACTGCTAAATTAAGAATTCTTATATGAATTTTATCCATCCCTCCAAAGTTATTCGATTGTAATCTCATCTATGAAGATATAGGCCGGCTCTCCGGCACTGACATGGCTTGCCGGAAGTTTTCCGTAATTTTCTGCGATGACTTTCACAAATTTGATGTTGGTGAAATCCGACTGTAGTTGGACATTCTTGATTTGAACCTTCTCGTCCATCGCATCGACATTCAGATTGGCTGTACCGAATAGTTTGTATTCTTTTCCGTCTCTCGAAACAAAAACTTCTAATTTCTTGGGAAAGAAAATCCAAGGTCTGACATCCTGCAAAAATCCAACGGTAACCGAAGAAACTTTTGTGGGTTCTTTCAAATCGATAATCGCTTCAAAATCGGTTCCTTGATAGCCTTGCCAATCGCCTTTTCGCCAGTTTTCGGTTCCTTTGATGCCGTCTAATAAAGCTTCCGGACCGCCGGCAGTATAAAGCGGATGAACTTTTGAATTGATTTGGATGGAATAATCATTGGGTCGTTTGTAGAATTGAGCTGAAACATTTTGACTTAATTTTCCGTTTCTTTCCGAATAAGCGACAATTTCCTTGGAATGAAGCACCCGAATCGGTTGGGTGTAAAGCGTGGGGCGAATGTCAACCGCATTCCCGATTTTATTGAAAAAATAAATCTTGTCCTCCGGATTCAATGATTTGATTCCAACTATCATTTCATCATCAAACGAACGGTTTTTGTATTCAAAATAAGGAACAGGAATGATTCTATTTTCTTTAGTCATTCTATTAAAATCATCAAGTTCTGATGCTAAATTTGGCAATTGTGTTGGCACGAAATAGTCCAGAATTGGTTCATCATTTAAAATGGATAATTCAAATGAATCCATTTTAGAAATTATTTTGGATACTCCATTTTCAAAATGAACAGTAACTTCATCAAAATAAGGCTCTACCGTTTGCCATTGCTTTTGCCCCGGCGTAACCGAATAAATTCCCATCGCACTCAAAACATACCAAGCACTCATTTGTCCGCAGTCTTCATTTCCAATCAAACCATCGGGTGAATTTTTGTAAAAATTATACAGAATAAAATGTACTTTTTCTTTTGTTTTTTCGGGCTTTCCGACATAATTGTACAAATAAGCCACATGATGGCTGGGTTCGTTTCCGTGTGCATATTGACCGATCAGTCCGGTGATGTCCACTTGGTGTCTGCCGGTGGTTTCGGACGGCAGGGCAAACATTTCGTCCAATTTTTTTTCAAAATTCTCCTTTCCGCCGTGAAATTCAATCAAACCATAAATGTCCTGCGGCACAAAAAACGAATACTGCCAACTGTTTCCTTCGGTAAAATGATTGTTGACTTCCCGGCCGTCAAAGGGCGTCAGCCAAGCACCGTTTTTCTTGGGTCGCATCAGATGGGTTTCTGAATCAAACAAATTTTTCCAGTTTTGAGCGCGTTGCATGAAATATTGATAATCTTCGTTTTTGCCCAATATCAAAGCCATTTGTGCAATGCACCAGTCGTCATATGCATATTCCAAGGTTTTGGAAACGCTTTCGTGTTCGTCGTCAATGGAAATAAATCCTTTCTTTTTGTATGCTTCCAAACCGAAATGGTCTTGCATGGCAGAATGTTTGGCGGCTTCAAACGCTTTTTCATAATCAAAACCTTGAATTCCTTTGACCATCGCATCGGCCATGACCGAAACCGAATGATATCCAATCATGCAAAATGTTTCATTTGAAGACAATTCCCAAACAGGCAGTAAACCTCCCTCCTGATATTGAACGATGAAGGTATTGATGAAATCGACGGTTCGTTTTTGGTCGATCAATGTCATCAAAGGATGATAGGCCCGAAAAGTGTCCCAAAGCGAAAAAACGGTGTAATAATCAAAACCTTTGGATTCGTGCACTTTGTAATCCCGCCCCATGTATTTCCCATCCAAATCCTGCGCAATATTTGGCTGTAACATGGTGTGATAAAGGGCTGTATAAAAAATCGAGAGTTTGTCTTTGTCATCTGATTTGACTTCGATTTTTGCTAATTCCTGGTCCCAGATTTTTTCGGCATCTGATTTTACTTTTTCAAAATCCCAATGTGGAATTTCGGAAGCATTCAGTTTTGCTCCTTCAAATCCGGTGAATGAAAGTGAAACTTTGACCAGAAGTTCTTCCCCTTTTTTGACATTTTTTGAAATCATTGCACCGATATCCAAAGTTCTTCCGGAAGTTTCATATTTATCGTTTCCACCAAAAAAAATTTCTTCAAAAAATGGCTTAATTTTCACCGGCTGACTGAATTCTATCCTTGCCCATATTTGTTGATTTTCAGCCCAAGATTTACTTCTTCTGTAAACTTCAATTGTTTTGTTATCGATGATTTTAATTTCACCGTCAATTAATTCATCACGATGTTTCAAATCCAAAATGATATTGGCTTTTCCCTCCTGATTGAATTTATATTTATGAAACCCCACTCGTGTCGAGGTGGTCAATTCCACATCAATATCGTATTTATCCAAATGAACGGCATAATATCCGGCAGAAGCTTTTTCTTTGGAATGACTGAAAGAAGAACCGTAAACTTTTGGGTCAAAACTTTCCACACCCATCGTCGGCATCAGCATGATATCGCCATAATCCGACACGCCGGTTCCGCTCAAATGAGTATGCGAAAAACCATAAATAAAACTGTCCGAATAATGAT
>JAQVKJ010000027.1 GCA_028694715.1 Weeksellaceae bacterium
ATCGGTTCCAAATCCAAGATAATTGAACGGGCTCTGCTGACTGGTACATTCCAGCCAGATGATTTCATCATCGAGGGGAACATTAACAATCACATGATTTCCTTGCAGCGAAGCAAATTTTTCGTCCATGTCCTGTTTGCGTCTTAGATTGGAGTTAACGATGGTATAAAACGCCTCGATTCCCGCAAAGTTAAGCAGACTTATCATGTAATTCGACAATGCTTTGCAGTCGCCGTAACTCTTGTCACTGACATAGGTGGCCGGAAAGGGTTCCCATCCGCCAATGCCAATCGACACATTGACATATCGGGTTTTTGACTGCATATAGCTGTAGAGTATTCTGACTTTTTCCACCGGGTCATCCACTCCGTCTATCAGTTGCAGAACGGTTTGTTTGTCTTTTTCGCTGAGTTCCCTTTTGTCTTTCAGCAGTTCGTTGTAATACCATTTTCCGAATTGTTCCCAGTTTTCAAAACTTCCGCTGACACCTTCTAATTGAATTTTGTTGGGTACTGCCATCAGTCGGGGAGTGAGTTCGCTCAAGACTGGGCTGAGGATTTCTTCTTGTATGGGTTCCAAATTTTTGATGGAATAAGTAATCTTGTTGCCTTGTTCAATTTTATTGACATTCCAACCTTCAAAGTTTTTTTCTGTTTTTCTGATTTCAATGGAAGTAGAATTGACCATTTCATAGGTCGAACTTTCAACACCGAGATTGTAGCCGACTACAGGTAACCAACCGGGGAACATCATGGTGTTGGAAGTGGTAAATTCTCTTTGGTATTTGATGGTAAATGGGTAGGATGCCGGAGTGAATTCGTAGTACCGCATTCTGTTGTCGATAAAAAGTGAATAGCCGTCGGACACGCTCACATCTTTTTGGTCCTTTGACCTGAGTTTTTTGATTTCTTTGCCATTTTTGTCATAGAGTACGGCGGTATATTTTGAAATGTTCATTCGTTTGTCATAATAGATTGGCTGAAAAGCATATCCCAATCCGGTTTCATTCAAAACGGTAATCACAATTTCATCGGTTAATTTCAATTTGTTTTGACTGATGAGTTCCACCCTGGTGTTGTCTGCTCTGACAACAGCGAATGCTTCTTCGGTCAGTTTTTTTGGAATGCGGTCAACAGCGTATTCCTGAGCACAGAGTGAGGAAGCAAAAAGCAAAACCGTAATCATCAGTTGGTTTAAGTATTTCATTTTATTCTTTGTTTTTTGAGTCTATCCAAATCGTTACCGGTCCGTCGTTGAGTAACTCTACTTTCATGTCCGCACCAAAAATTCCGCATTGTATGGGGCGAATGTATTTATTTTTCAAAACTTTAACAAAACTTTCATACTGAGTTTTGGCAGTTTCTGGTGGAGATGACCTGATGTAGGACGGGCGATTGCCTTTTTTGGTAGAAGCATGAAGTGTAAACTGACTGACCACAAGAAGCTCTCCAGCAACCTCTTCAACGGAGATATTCATCACTCCGTTTTGGTCGGGAAAAATCCTCAGTCGGATGATTTTGTTGGCCATCCATTCAAAGTCCTCTTCGCTGTCTGATTCCTCAAAACCCACCAATATCAGTAATCCATTACCGATTTTTCCGCAAATTTTTCCGTCTATTTTAACATTTGCGTGACTGACCCTTTGTATGACTGCCCTCATTTTATTCAAAATTTTCAATAAACTTAATAATTAAAATGGAAATCAAATTCAGAAGTCCAATTTTGAATCTACTTTCTTGTGGATCTTTGATTTTGTAGAACAAAAAAATCCTTTTGTCAGGCAGGCAAAAGGATTTTTGTTTCGTTTTTGTATTTGTTCAGCAAATTTCTTTACTTCTTCTCCTCAGATAATAAACCCCAACTGCCATTCCGACCATTGGGAGAAGAAAAAGCCAGTCGTTAACGGGAACTTTGCCACCGGGGTTCCCGGGGCCTACATCTTCACCGTAATCAGGTTCGCTGCCTGTAGCTGTAGGAGAAGTGGAATAGTCCGGTCCTGTATCGCTGAAATAACCGTCATTTTCAGAAAACGGGCTGTTTTGTGCCTGGGTCTGTTCCTCTTCAAAGAATTGACCACGAGCCATTCCTGATAAGAAGAACGAGAGGATAATAACAGTTGTTTGTTTTCTTATTTTCATTTTACTTGTTCACAAACTTCTTGTTGACATATTCTCCTGTCTCGGTTTTAACGCCGATAATCAGAATTTGTTGCCTTGATTCAAGAGAATTGATGCTGTGTTCGTTAGAATTAACATCTGAGCTTTTATATATAGAACTACCGTCTATACCAAACACTTCAACATCGGTGATTTTATCCATGGATGAATAAATTCGGATTTTTCCGTCTCTTTTACTTATGTCAACTTTGTTTGCAAATATAGTATCTTCTACAGAATTATTGCCAATTTTATTTTGTTTATATACTATTGTAAACCTGTTAGGATGCTCACCGGCTCTGGTGACAAACTTATAAACTCGTTCGTTCAGTTTAGTAGTGATACCTGTCAGTCGGTCTATTAAATAGATGTTCTGTCCTTGTTCAAATACTCCTTCTACCTGATGGAGTGAAATGATGTAGGTGCCTGTTTCAAAGGCATTGTATCCGAGCAGAATAGCATCATCGTCATGAAAGCTTGATTTGCCTTGAATGATGGAGGCAGTTTCTCCGGCAAAGGTGTACAGTTCGTCAGAACTTCCGGAGTTTTCGGTGTCATCTTCAGCAAACAAATCGTTTCCTCCATCGAAATAAACCACAGCGGTCATGGCGTCGAGTCCAGCAGGTGTTGTCAAGGTCAGCCAGTATCTGTTGTCCTTCGGGGTTTTTGTTCCGGGTTTTCCGTTGAAATTGACACCGTTGTTATTGCTTCTGAATTCATTTTTGAAATCTAAGGTTTGTCCGTTTGCATCTGGCTTTGCCTGAATCATAAATCCGGTACCCACAGTGATATGCCGGCTCGGGATTCTTAGTGTTCCGCTTGCGCCAATGGCTGCAGTTCCTGTTCCATTGGTTCCCGCAGCTGCATTGAATGAGGCGTAATTGCTTTGTTGGTAATCAGAACCTTGTTGCTCATAAATTGTATTTCCGCGGTTGTCCCAGAAAAGGAAGGTGGGATTCATTTTGTCCCAATTGTATTGATAAAGGTCAATTGCGTCAAGGGTAGAAGGATAGGGATTGCCCACCAGATTGAATCCGTGCTTTTCACCTGACTGGGGATTGTCTGTGGTGTAGGAGAGCGGGTAATTTAGTGCGCCGTTGAAGGGGGTTCCTTTGAATTGTGCATTGATCGACGAAGCCGGAACCGCTGCCGTTGAAGGCTCTTTCACCGCCAGTGCTCTGCCGGCGATGTAATCTCCGTTGTGTGCGTTATAAAAATAATTTGCATTTTCACTGTGATAAATCACGGTAGGATTTCCAGGATAAATATGTTTGATTTTCTGGCCTTCTACCGCCGAAATCGCAAAGTTGTATTGCTTCCTATCAGATGAAAAAGTGAATTCTTTTTCTACCGTAATTTCTCCGTTGTTTACTGCTTCATCATTGGTCTGGAGCAAATTTCCACCGTCTTTGACGACAAAATTCTCAACGGCTGACGCATTGTTGACAAATCCACTCAAGGTCAAACTTCCGCCATTGTCAATTTCGAAACTTCCGTTCTCCTCAACAGTGATGTTTTTGGCAAATCCTGCAATGCCGGTGCCAAGTACGGCGGGATTGGGCGATTGAGGAATGCGTACACAGCTATTTTCGTCTGGAATGCTTCCGTTTTGCCAGTTAGAAGAAACTTCCCACTCAGAACTATTTGTTCCTGTCCAGATTCTGTCGGCGTTTTCAACGAAAATTTGTTGACTGACCGGACAACCTACTGCGGTTTGTGCAGCAACCGTATAAGTGGTCGTGGCTGTAGGTGAGGCATAAACACTGAGGCTGTGCTGACCTTCGTACGGAATGGTCTTTTCTTCATCCATATATAAGCCGTCGTGGGGAGACCAAGTGATTTCGGTCGCAATCGGAGAGCCGCTCAGTATGACATTGTCCACTGCCCAGAAATAATCATCTTTGGAGTGGTATCTGAATCTGAGAAGTACAAAAGCTTCTCCGGCATAATCGTCAAGACTGATGTTTTCTTCTTCGAAATTTGTCCAATCTCCATGTTTGGTATTGTAATGTCTCAGCTGTGTCCAGTTGGCTCCATCGGTCGAAATCTCCACATAACCATTGCTGAAATTTGAGCCGTTTGTGGAGGTTTCGAATACATGATGAAAATTCAGGTTCACGGGTGAGGCATAATCGAGCAGGCTTATTGGGGGTGAAATCAGGCTGCTTTCCATTTCGTTTGGACTCACAAATATACTTCCTGCAATGACAAAAGTTGAATTGTCATTGCTGGCAATAGAGCTTTGATCGCTGTGCATCAATCCCCAAGCTGCATCGTTAGGATTTCCGCCTCCGTACACTACAGTTCTTGTTATCCAATTGATGTCGGATTCTTCGGGATTGAATTTTTCATAAAGGCTGTGTTCGTCAATGGTTCCACCGTTAATTACATTTAATTGGGTAGTTTCGGTTGAACAGCTGAGCACTTCTTCTGGATCAACTTCTAATATTGAAGGGGGAGGGGTCACAGAAATGACCACCAAATCAAAATTATCTCCGCTTTCACAACCCGGTTTAACAGCGACTACACCATACAATTGTGAACTTTCGGGCTGTACGGTGATCGAGCTTCCGGTACCTAAATAGGTTCCGCTTTGACTTTCATTGTCCCAGTCGGTGTACCAAGTGTAGGTGTAGCCGGTACCCTCACTTGAAGCACTGAGCGTTACTTCTTCGCCGGAGCAGATGACAAATTTGTCGGCTGTTGCAGTAACCGGCTCACATACAATGGCGTCTTCACACTCACCAGCAACATAAAACATCATTTGATAATTAGAGCTATTCTCACTCCAACTCGAACCACCGTTGGTGCTTATTTGTGCGTAAGCACCATTTGTGCCTGTTTGGGTTGCTCTCCAATAAACATCTGTGCCACCGGTATTGGTCATAGTTACCTCCATCCAGTATGTTCCGCTCTGGAGGGTGTTGTATGGAGAAGGAAGATTGTAAGTGATGTGATATACATTCTGTCCGTTGAACTGGGTGTACCTGCTGGCTGAAGATGGATAACCGCTGTAAGAGTATAGTATGGCTCCTGGGCTCCCTGAGTTGTTTTTTCGTATGTTGATTACGGCATTGTTTACAAAAGTAGCAGAAACAGCCTCTATGGTGATTTGCTTGAGTGTAAATGATTTGCCTGTAGGAACGATAAAATCATCAGCCACCCTGTTGTTGCTGTTTTGGTGAATGTTGAGTGCATTTGTTACTTCGCCTCTGATTTGTCCGTCGGCCTGAAAACATTCGTGGGCGGGATTGGTGGTGAAATATCCGCCATACACCCAGTCACTTTTTACGCTGCCACAATTGGATCTAACCCAGAGGTGATAAATGGAATTGGCATTCAAACCGGTTCTTGTTACTGAAGTAACACCTGCTCCGACCGAAGTACCGACAGTTGAGCCTGTTGCCGGTGCAGTACCTGTTTGGTTGATGTAATATATGTAGCCGTTCCCGGGCGAGGGATTCGGTGCAGTCCAACTGAAGACGGCAGAGTTAGATGTGATGTCTGTAACCATCGGGTTGAGTGGCGGACTGCAGTTGATGTTGTAATCTATGGTCAGATACGGGCGATTGCTGCTTGTGTGGTCAGCGGCTTTAAATATATGACCGTTGCTGTAGCTTCCGTATGCTTTTACCGCCAAGGCGAGCCGGTTGTTTCCTTCGGTGGGACTGGTGTTTAGGATGTTTGCAGTGTAATCGGTACCTTCAGGGTTGTTCAGCGGAATACTCTGCCAGCCTGTTCCTCCCACCTGCGCCGGATTTGACAAAGGGGTAGTCGCACTGTTGTATAGCGGTGAGGAATCGTAACTTGTGGGGCTGGCCGAATCATACCACTGCCATTGTCTGCTCCACGGAGCATTGTTTTGTCTTGATTCTATGTAAATATAACCTGTAACCGAGTTGACAATTACCCCCATCGGAATGGCATCTGTATTGAATCTGATATGAAATTGTTCATCCAGTCCGTCTGCAGTTCGTCCGAAATTTCCGGGAACAGAGTCATTGGTTCCGTCTTCCATTACGCTCCATGTCCAGAACACATAATTGGTAGGATAAACATTGACGGTGGGATCCACTTGTACCGGAAATTGCCTCTCATTACTCAGAAGCCAGTCGGTTTTTACTTTGGTTCTGATGCTGAGAGTTTGTCCTGTTTGAAGCAGTTCAAAAACCGTGTTTTTTTCAGCCTCTGTACGGTCTGTTGCATCAACGGAATACGGGTGTTGATAGAGATAAATTGCCTTGCCAAAGGAATCACTTATCCAAATTCCTCTGCTGTCCATCGTATGTGTCCAACCAAATGGAAGTAGAATGTCTTCGGTAAAAACCAGATAATCCGCAGCAGCCGGAATGTTGCCGAGTGCTTGTTTGTCGGGGATGACATAGTTGAGTTTCCTTTTGGCAGGGAGTACTGTGAACTCAGCAGAGATTTCTCCGTACAAATTGGGATATACAACCTGATTGTCGTTATTGATTGCTTGCACATCTGAACTGTTGCGTAGGCCGACCACCTGCCCATTGACTTCCCAATACATTCTTGTATTCAGGAATTCGGTGATCTCGCCTTCGACCGTGTTGTTTTTCACACCCAGATGTGAGGTCGTTCCAAAATATGATTCAAAGACATTGTCCGCATTGGCAAGTGGAAATGTTGCTGAGGGGTTGCTCCTCACCCGTGTATCGATTTCTATAAACTGTCCATTTTTCTTGTAATGAACAGGTCCGGACGAAATCATGGTGGTATAATCACCCTTTTCGTCAACAAAGGTTTTTGAGAATGCATCTCTTTTGGATACAATCTCCTCTTTGAATTTGATTTTCTCATAAACTGAAACCGGGAGGGATTTCAGATATTCATTTTCACCCAAGACCTGATTTCCGTTCTGAACGGATGGAATTGGATGATAGGAATGAGTCTGTTGAGATTGAGTCGCTTCTTTTTGAAGGACAATCTCTGCTGCATTCTTTTTGATTTGGTTCAGCCTTTGAGACTGAGGCAATTGTGCCCATGCCAATAAAGGCAGTACAGACACAATAAAAATGTGAAACTTCTTCATAACCACTTTTTTACAACTTTTTAAGCCATGGGCTTTCGTCTCACAGGTTTGGTTAAAATTGTTTCACAGGTTTTGGTTCAAAATTTCAAAGTTCAGGAAGGAAGGTTGCAAATCTGTCAATAAACAATTAAATTTTGTTAAAGACATGTTAATTCGCAAAAAAAGATTGGGTCTGCTAAGTTAAAACATTTTTTTAATTCACCAAATAATATTCAACAATTAGGTTTGTATTTGTGTAATTATTAGCCTGTTAAAAGATGTTTGGAGAATGGAGTCACTGAATGAAGCCACCCGATAAATCGTGATTTATTAAATGTTAAATGGATTCTGAAACATTGTAATCATGTAAAATTTAGGTGTTGTTGTTTGAAAAATCTGATGAATAATTCAAAAGAAACTCAAATAAAGTGTATCCTCGACATTTAGTTGTTTTTGTCAATTGGGGTGTACTGAACGATTTTCAGGTCAAAACCGCTGAGTGTTTGTTCTTTGTTGTCTGGGTTCCTGGTAATCAGGTTTGCTTTTCTGATATTGAGGTCTTTGATGATTTGTCCACCGATGCCGTAGTCCCTCATGTCGTTGGGAATGGTGCCGGTTTCCGCATTGCCTTCTGAGAAAAGTCTGTAACGGCTCATCTTTCTGTACATCAAATCTGAATCCGATACATTGTTGATAAAAATCATTGCACCTTTGCCGTATTCACTGATGATTTTGCTTGTGAGTGCAAGCTGTGGGAATTCACCTGATTCCAGTGCAGAAAACAAATCGTAATACATATTGGAAGAAATCACCCGGATGGGCACGACTTCGTCTCCTGTCCAACTTCCTTTGGTCAGTGCGAAGTGTATTTGGTTGTTGGTGGTCTGTTTATATGCTGTCAGATGGAAATCGCCAAAAAATGTTTTCACAGGGAATGCATCCACCTTTTCAATCAGCGAATCATTTTTGAGTCGATAAGCAATCAAGTCCTGAATGCTAATGATTTTCAATCCGAATTTATTTGCGATTTCAAGCAACTGAGGCAGTCTTGCCATGCTTCCGTCTTCGTTCAGGATTTCTACCAGAATTCCGGCGGGCTTCAGTCCGGCCAGTCTTGCAAGGTCCACAGCGGCTTCGGTATGACCGGCTCTTCTCAATACACCTCCTTCTTTGGCTTGTAACGGAAAAATATGTCCAGGTCGCCCGAGGTCTTGAGGTCGGGTACTTTCGTCAGTGAGTGCTTCAATGGTATTTGCGCGGTCATGTACAGAAATTCCTGTGGTGTTGCCTTTCCCTTTGTAGTCCACCGAAACGGTGAATTGGGTGTGATGCAAAACCGTATTGTGTTCGACCATCAGTTGTAAATCCAGTTCAAGGCATCGTTCAACGGTAAGCGGTGCACAAATCAGACCCCGACCGTGGGTGGCCATGAAGTTAATCATTTCGGGCGTAACTTTTTCGGCAGCTGCTACAAAATCACCCTCATTTTCACGGTCTTCATCGTCCACCACAATGATTACTTTGCCTGTTCTAATATCGTCCAGCGCTTCTTCAATGCTGTTCAATTGTATGCTTTGATTGCTATCTTTTTTCATCACTGGTATCTACTGTGTTCAACATTTTTTGTGGTTCTGAGTTTTGAAATAAATTTTATTATAGGATCGGTGTACATGCTTAAGTTAAAGAGAGCCGAATCATGGTTTGCCTTGTAGAAGAGAAGCAGTGCAACCGGAAAAAAGACCAGATTGGCTGCCCAGGCTGCAAAGATAGGTTCTAAAATACCGTTTTTGGCCATATTTTCAGAAGAAAAATTAATGATATAATAAAACACAAAAACGATAATTGAAATCACCACCGGCATGCCAAATCCACCTTTTTTGACGATGGCACCCAAAGGTGCACCTATAAAAAAGAATACTATACAGGTGAATGCATAAGAGTAATTCCGGTGATAATGCAATTTTTGTTTGGCCTGTAATTTTAGACGATAATCAAGATCGTCACTTCTCCATTTGTATTCGCTGATGTCTCTCTCAAGCATAATCAAGGCTTCGTTGATGACCCTATCTCTTTGTTCCTGATTGAGTTCATCGATTGGAACCGGCATTTTTTGGCTTCCGTCCAATTTAACTGTATCGAGTCCTTTGGCAGTGGGTATGCTGTTGGTCAGTATTTTTTCGGCAGTTTCAGCAGCGTATTGTTGATTGGCGATTTCCAAGGAATCGATGAGTATTTTAAGTTCAGCAGCATTTTTGAATTTGTAATGCCCCTGAATGTTTTCTTCATCGGTGGCTTTTTGTATGATTTCGGATATATCGATGTACTGCACCAAGGTTTCAAATTCTATCAGCTGATTGGGCTGATTCCTGAGTGCGTTTCCTGTTTTCCCTTTGATTTGGTCCACAGAAATATAACCATGGTGAAGCACCATTTTCAGCAATCGGATGTCGGCAGAATCACGGTTGAGTGTTCCACTGTCAGCGATAATGGTTCTGTAATCATCGTCAAAATTTCCACTTTGATGAATAAAAACATCTTTCAGA
>JAQVKJ010000028.1 GCA_028694715.1 Weeksellaceae bacterium
GATGTGCCCGACTTTGGCATTAGGAATCAGATTTTGTATTCCTTCAACCATTCCTAATCCGGCCCGTAGGATGGGGACGAGTACCAAGTCTTCGCCTTTGATTTTGAATCCGATGGTGTTGCTAACGGGTGTTTGAATCGGAATTTCTTCGGTTTCCAAATCGCGGGTCAGTTCATAACACATCAGTGTGGAAATTTCTTTGACCAGTTCCTTGAACATCTTGGTCGGTGTATCCTTTTTTCGGATTTGTGTCATCTTACTTTTTATTAGTGGATGATCGTGTACAAAAACTTTTTCCATTTGTCTAAAATTCAATTTTCACTCTGTCCGTACCGACTTTGAATCTGATTTTAGCTCCCAGCACCAAAGCGCGGTTGTCGCCTGTGTGGCCGGCAGGAAACCCGAAGCATATCGGTATTTTGTAATTCTTCATAAAATTATGAATTATTTCGTATGACTGGGGGTCGAAGTGGTTCAAAAAATCAGGATTTTCATTTTCGTCGTCCATTTGTGTGAAATTTCCGACAATCATTCCGGAGATTCTGTCGAAGAGTCCGGAGCACTTCAGATTCATCAGCATGCGGTCCAGATGGTACCAGTTTTCTCGCCAGTCTTCAATGAACAGTATTAGATTTTCACCTTTGATTTCGGAGAGGCTGCCCGTCAGACTGTAGATCAAAGAAAGATTTCCACCGACGAGTTTACCGGTCGTTTCACCCTTTAGATTGTATGGATGGCCAGGAATTTCGAAATTAATTCTTCCGGTTGTAAGTACGGTTTTCAATGATTCAAATGTCTCAGGACTGTACTCGCAGTTCAGTCTTTTGACGGTAAGGGCGTGAAGGGTAGGAATGTTGTAATTGTTGAGGTGATTGTGAAAAGCGGTGATGTCGGAATAACCGATGAGCCATTTGGGGTTTCTGATGAATTTTTGCCAGTTGATTTGTTCAATCAGTTGGACGGCTCCGTAGCCGCCTCTGGCAAACCAGACGGCTTTGATTTCATCGTCGTCCAATGCGTTTTGCAAATCTTCCGTCCTTTGTCGTGGGTTGCCGGCATAGTGGTAACCCAAGTAGTAATCCTCAAAAAGATATTTTCCGGTTTTGGGAATGAATCCCCAGTTCCGTATGAGTTGTATGCCTGCTGCCAATTCTTCCGGGAAAACTCTGCCCGATGGAGCGATGATAGCGATTTTGTCGTTGGGTTTAATGGATTGGGCTTGCAAATTCAAATTTTTATAGCAAAAAAATTCATCATTCATTAAAATTTTGGGAGAGAAAGTTCAGAGAATCAATCAATGATTCTTTTAGCGTACAGGTATCTTTTTGACCAGTACGAATCACTGAGTGGAGTTACAATTACTCCTCTCGAAGTGGAAGCGTGAATGAATTCCACCTGTCCTTTTTCGTCCACATTGTGAACAATGCCAACATGTGAAACCCTTTTTCCACCGTTTGTGGCAAAGAAAACCAAGTCACCGGCCCTCAGTTCATCAAGGCCCACAAGATGACCTTCTTTGGCTTGAGCGGCTGAAACCCTGGGCAGATTGTGGTCAAAAATCTGAAAAACTGTTTGCACAAATGCGGAACAGTCAATTCCTTTTCTTGTGGTTCCACCGTAGCGATATGGAACTCCCAAATATGATTCAGCTTCAGAAAGTATGTTGGTCACAAAAGAATTCATGGCAAGCATATGAATGTCGTTTAATTCTTCGATGGCGGTTTTTTCCTTTTTGACTTTTACTTGTTTGACCTCTTTGGCTTTGTTTTCTTCAAAAAGTGTTTTGTTGATGATGGAGCTTTCTGCGTAGTATGTTCGGTCGATAGGGGTGTAGTTTGATTTGGCATGACTTGCTGATATTAACGAGCCACACGATGTTGTCAAAACCGAAATTACAATTAGAATTACAAAATTTAATCCCCTCATTTGTGTTTCTGTGAACCTTCCTAAAAATTGTGCTGTACAAAATTAAAATTTTAATACCACGAATGGAATGCAAGCAAGTGAATTTGGCAAAAGATTAACAAATGTTAAAATCAATTAACATATCATTAAAAAATGGAGTCGCCCAAAAGTTTTGGACGACTCTCACCTCATTGCTCTCAAGGTTGGTTTTTGAGCAATAGGGCCAACTGTAGTTTAAGTGCTAATAAACTTGCTTGGTTTAACTTGGGTGGCTAAAGATTTTGACTTTTGAATTGTTGATTTGTTTGATGGGAATCATGATTTTTTCTTTTTCTGTTTTCAGCACAAGAGTGATATTGTCAATGGATTCAATGTGTCCGATGAGTTCTCCGATTTGAATTTTCATTCCGACGGAAAGATTTTTTTTGGTGTAATAACCGAGCATCAATCTGTACACCACATCTTTTGAACCCAGTCCCACTGAGATGGTAATGGTAACCAGTGCCGCGCCTATGATGTAGGAAATGTTGGTTGAAATGATTTGTGTATCAATGCCAATCTGATTGACGGCCGTGATGGTCACAAAAATGAATATCAGGTAGAAAATCAGCGTACTGATGATTTTTGAACCTCCTGAATCCAGTGATTTCAGCATGCCGTATATCAGTTTTTTGGTTTGAGAGGCAAGGTACAGACCGAATGAGAAAATCAACATACCCGACAAAAACTGTGGAAGATAGGCCAACAAAACACCAATTTGTTCAGAAACGATTTTCAGATTAAGTAATTCGCTGCCGATGATGAGCATAAGCAGAATCAGAATCAGTTTTACGAATCCTATAATGAGTTTTGAGATATCTATTCTGAAGTTTGAATTGTCCAGAAAATCAATTTCGTTGATTTTTGAATTCAATTGATTGATTTTGGCAATATTCAGTAGTTTTTTGATCAGCCAAATGACGACTTTGTATATCAATACTGAAATCAGTAAAAACCCAATTCCCAACAGAACTTTGGGCAGGACTTCAACAAAATAGGCATTTATACTTTGCAATAACTCTCTCGATTTTTCCATTTCTTAACTTTTATTTTTCGTCTGAATTTTTGTTTTCGTTTTTTTTGTCCTCCAAGGTTGCGTCCAGCAAATTGATTACCGAGGATGGGTATTTTACAGCCATCAAATCTGCCATGTCCAGATACAATTTTATCAAACGGATGTCGCTCATGACCCGTTCTCTGATAATTTCAGGAACATTTTGATGTTCGATTATTTTCTTAAATGGGTTTAGCATAATTTACTGAATATCATTATAAAATTTGACAAGGTTGACTTTGGCTCTGGACAGTCTCATTTTCACTGCGCTTTCACCCAAGCCTGTGACAGCCGAGATTTCTTTGATAGATATATCGTCCTGATATTTCATTAGCAACATCATTCGGTCATTGGGGTTCAGCATTTGAAGCGCACTTTTCAACTTTTCAGCCTTCAGTTCATATATTTCACGGTCAGAAATTTCGTCGGTCAGTTCATCCTCGATGTTTTCTGTAATTGAAACGGTTTTTTTGTCGCCTTTCAATTCACGCTGTACGAAATTAACACAATGATTGTATGAAAACGCATACAGCCAGGTCGAAAATTTTGATTCACCTTTAAAGCTTTTCAATTTGACAAAGAGCTTCACGAATATGTCCTGTGTCAAATCCTGGGCGACTTCATAGCTCGAAGTGAAGCCGATACATTTGTTGAAGACAATTCCAGAATAACGGTCATATAGCAGACCGAACAAATAAGTGTTATTTGTTTCTGTAATTTTCTGAATCAATTGTTCATCACTTAAATTGTCCTCTTTGTATGGTGCCTCCATTGACACGGTTCTGTCTTTATGACACAATGATTTGAAAAAAGTCACATTATTTTTTGAACTTTTTTTATTCCTTGATAAGCATTTCAAGGAATCCACTAATTTTCAGCCAGTTAGGCTAGGGTTTTGTTTTTCGGGAATTTTATAAACAATTGCGTTGATGTTCATTCCTGCACCCACGGAACCAAACACCAGATGATCTCCCGGATGGAAACGATGATTGCCCAGTTGGTTTTTGGCAATCAAATCATACATGGTTGGAATGGTGGCCACTGACGAATTTCCGAATTTCTGAATGGTCATGGGTGCAATGTCGTCAGGAATTTCAGTCAGTCCGTACAATTTGAACAATCGTTGAACCATTGCATGGTCCATTTTTGCATTGGCCTGATGGAGCAAGATTTTGTTGATGTTGTGAATATTGAGTTCAGCGTTGTCAATGGTTCTTTTGACCAGCGCAGGTACCTTTCTCAGTGCGTACTCATACACTTTTCTTCCTCTCATTTTGATATTGACTTTGGAACCTTGGTAATCCGATTTCAATGATTCGTTGTTGGTCAGGTATTCCATTTCTTCCAGACTGTCACAAATCGTATTGTAGGTAATGATTCCTTCTTTTTTGTCGGATTCTCTGGCTTCTAATACAACGGCACCGGCACCGTCAGCAAAAATCATGGCGGTACGGTCGTGTGGGTCAACGGCTCTTGAAAGTGTGTCTGAACCCACCACAAGAATTTTTTTTGCAGTCCCCGACATAAATAAATGATGTGCCATAATCAAACCTTCAATCCAGCCCGGACAGCCAAAAAGCATTTCATAGGGTCTGCAATGGTTGTTTTTGATATTGAGTTTGTGTTTGACACGGGTTGCAATCGAAGGCATACTGTCCACTTGTCTGTAAACAGGGTCAATGTCACCATAATTGTTGGCCACAATGATATAGTCGAGTTCCTCTTTGTCGATACCCGCATCCTCTATCGCTTTTTCTGCTGCAATGACCGATATGTCCGAAGTGAACATATGCTCATTCACATATCTTCTTTCTTCAATTTCAGTGATTTCCTGAAACTTTTTGATGGTTTCTTCAATCGGTTTTTCGATTCGTTTTCCACTTTCATCAAAGAAATCGTACCCTAAGAAGTAATCGTTCTTAACAACTTTCTCGGGCAAGAAATGCCCGGAACCGGTGATGACTGTATTTAACATAAGGAAATGATTTACTGAATGCAAATTTAGTAAAATAAATAAGCAGATTGGGTTAAAAAGAGAAAAGAGCTTATTTGCCGAGGATTCTGCGGCTGATGAAGTCTTTGTCCAAATCCCATGCCCGAGCGGGTGAATATTCTCTACCGTAATAAATAATCTGAATATGGAGTTTGTTCCACAGTGCTTTTGGAAAAAGTCTTTTGGCATCCTTTTCGGTTTGTTCCACTGATTTTCCGTTACTGAGTTTCCATCTGTGCATCAGTCTGTGGATGTGGGTATCGACAGGAAATGCAGGAACGCCAAATGCCTGAGACATCACCACCGAAGCCGTTTTGTGCCCCACGCCAGGCAGTGCTTCCAGTTCTTCAAAAGTCTGCGGTACTTTTCCGTCGTGTTTCTCGACCAGAATTTCTGACAGTTTTTTCAGGTTTCTTGCCTTGGTATTGGACAAGCCGATTTCCCTGATCAGCTCTTTGATTTCATCCACTTCCAGCCGGCTCATCGCTTTGGGGTTGGAGGCAGTTGCAAACAATGCAGGCGTGACCTGATTTACTTTCTTGTCGGTGGTTTGTGCAGACAATACGACTGCAACCAACAAGGTATAAGGATCCGTGTGGTCAAGCGGAATGGGAGGTCTGGGATATAATTTCTCGAGTTCTTCTACTACGAATTTTGCTCTTTCTTTCTTGGTCATTTATGGATTGATTTTGGGTGGTCGGAATTTCAGGATTCAAGTATGCTGACGAGTTCCTCCATTCCGCCTACGCAATACAATTCATCCACTCCGTTCTCAATCATAAAATTAAAAGCAGTCGCTGCACGGTTTCCTCCGCGACAGAATACAACTATCGGTTTTTGCATTTGTTTGATTTCTTCGATTCTCTCCGGTACTTCAGTCAGTGGAATGTTGATGGCACGATCAATTTTGCCATCAATCTCCAATTCGTATGATTCACGAATATCAATAAAAGTTGCGTTTGGGTCTTTGACCGCATCTATGGTTGTCATCTTGATAATTTTTCTAAAAAATATTTTTCTAAATAAACTCTGGACAATCATCTCATTACCAGATTTTTATTCTGTCTTTGGGTGCTTTGTACATTTTGTCTCCCGGTTGGATGTCGAATGCTTCAAAAAATCCGTCCACATTGATGATAGGACCGAATGCTCTGTAGTATCCCGGTGAGTGTGGGTCTGTGTTCACCTGATTTTTTATCGCTTCTTCCGTAGATTTGGTTCTCCAAATGGTAGCCCATGAAATAAAAAATCTTTGTTCGGGAGTGAATCCATCGATTTTCCCGGGGCTTCCATGGTCTTTCAAATACATTTTTAATGCATCATAAGCCACGCTCACTCCACCAAGGTCACCGATGTTTTCACCCAAAGTGAATTTTCCGTTCACAAAAGTTCCGGGCACAGGTTCGTATTTGCTGTACTGATCCGCCAATGCCTGTCCTGCGGCTTCGAATTTTTGTGCGTCTTCTTCTGTCCACCAGTTGTTCAGGTTGCCGTCGCCGTCGTACAGGGAACCGGAATCGTCAAAGCTGTGCGAGATTTCATGTCCGATAACCGCTCCGATTCCTCCAAAATTAACCGCTGCATCCGCTCTGTAATCATAAAAAGGATACTGAAGAATACCCGCTGGAAATACGATTTCATTGTTGGACGAACTGAAATAAGCGTTTACGGTTTGCGGTGTCATCGCCCATTCTGAACGGTCAACCGGTTGACCGATTTTTTTGAAATTGTAATTGTATCTCCATGCTCTCAGGTTCATCATGTTTTTGAACATTGCTTGGTCTTGGTTGTGCGAGAGTACTTCCAGATCAGAATAATCGCGCCATTTGTCGGGATAACCGATTTTGACTGTGAATTTGCTCAATTTTTCAAGTGCTTTTTGTTTTGTTTCGGGCGACATCCACTTCAAGTCTTTGATGTGTACTTCAAATGATTTGAAGAGATAATCCACCATTTGTTCGGCACTTGATTTGGCATCCGGTGGGAAATTGTCTTTCACATAAATTTTACCCAATAGTTCTCCCGCAGAACGATTTACGAACTCCAGTCCTCTTTTGTCCAATGCCCTTTGTTCCTGTTGGCCTCTGAGTTGTCTGTTATAAAAATCAAAACTCAATTCGTCGAGTTCTTTGGTGAGAAAACCGCTGGCACCGTCTATCAATTGGAATTTCAAATATTGTTTGATAATCGGTAGGTTTTTTTCGTTGATGATGTTGTCTAAATTCTTGAACAAATTAATTTCAGAAATAATCACTGAATCTGTTTTTACATTCAGGTCATTCAGGAATTTTTTGAAATCTATGTTTTTTGAAAGCTGATTCAAGTCTTTTACTGCATAAGGATTGAATCTTTTTCGGCTGTCTCTTTGTTCTTCCACCGTCCACATGTTGGAAGCCACTTCTTTTTCAAAGGCAAGAACCTTTGGACCTTTTAAATCTCTTGTTCTTTCACCGGTAAAACGATAAATCCGGTCGATGTATTCGGAATATAATTGTAGTTTGTTGTTGTTGTCTTCTGATTCTTTTTGGTAATAATTCCTTCCCATTCCCAACCTTATTCCATTGAGATAAACCGTGTTTTGCGCACTGTTTTTCATGTGTGAACGAACATGGTATCCAAAGAGCGGGTTGAATCCGAGAGGTGTGACTTCGGTCAGATATTCCTGAAGTTGTTTCAAGTTGGTGATTTTATCGATTTTGTTCAAGTATGGCTGAAGGGGAGCCAGACCGGTTTTGTCTCTGGCTTCAAAATCGATGTATGATTCATAAAGGTCGGCTATTTTCTGTTCGTCGCTTCCCTTGGGATGTGTATTGTTCAGCAAGGTTTTCAAGATGTCCAGTGTGATGCGATCGGTATTTTCTCTGAGTTCATCAAAACTTCCCCATCTGGATCTGTCAGAGGGAATCTCAGCCGTTTTCATCCAATTGCCGTTGACAAAATTGTAGAAATCATCTTGGGGTCTGACACTTGTGTCCATATATTCAAGATTAATGGCATGAAATTTTTCCTGTGCCATGCCGTTTACAGTCAGTATTGAAATTACTGCGAAAAATAATTTTTTCATTCTGTGTCGATTTGTGTAACTAAGTTATTTTAAAAATTCAAAGTTACAAAAATACATATAAATTGTTTCACCCCATGTTTTGATTGAAACGGCCTACATTGAGAATATCAATCTTCGATGCTGACCTTATTTTTCCCGTTTCCTATTGGCTAAATATTTTATCTTTGTGCAGCAATTATTAAACAAAAGCTATGTCCAAAAAAATCATGGTGACGGGTGCGCTCGGTCAGATAGGTTCAGAATTGGTTGGTGCGCTGAGAGAAATTTATGGAGAAGAAAATGTGCTCTCAACCGATTTGAAAGAAGCCACAGAAATCGCTGACAATTACTATGAAAAACTGGATGTGACAGACAGCGATAAAATCGCTGAACTGGTTGACAAACACCAAATTGATGTGGTCTATCATTTGGCGGCCATGCTTTCTGCAACCGCTGAAAAGTATCCGAAAAAGGGTTGGGATTTGAATATGGATTCGCTTTTGACTTTTTTAGAATTGGCAAAAGAAAAAAAAATCAAACAACTTTATTGGCCGAGTAGCATTGCTATTTTTGGTCCGGATACTCCAAAAAATAATACAGAACAAAACGCTTTGGCCATTCCGACCACGGTTTATGGAATTTCGAAACGAGCCGGCGAATTTTGGTGCAATTATTACCATGAAAAATTCGGGGTAGATGTCAGAAGTATCCGTTATCCGGGATTGATTAGTTGGAAAACCCGTCCGGGCGGCGGGACGACAGATTATGCGGTCGATATTTATTATCAGGCGTTGGAAGAAAGAAAATATGAATGTTTCCTTTCAGAAAATACCGCTTTGCCGATGATGTACATGGACGATGCCATTCGTGCGACGATTGAATTGATGCATGCCGATGCCGATAAATTAACGGTGAGAACTTCTTATAATTTACATGCTTTGAGTTTCACGCCAAAAGAAATTGCGGAAGACATCCAAAAACATATTCCGGATTTTGAAATTTCGTACAAACCCGATTTCCGTCAGCAGATTGCAGATTCTTGGCCGGGAAGCATTGATGATTCGGTGGCTCAGAAAGATTGGAATTGGAAACCGAAATTTGATTTGTCAGCGATGACTGTAGCGATGCTGAACAATCTCAAAGAAAAATTAGGAAAATAATTCAGA
>JAQVKJ010000029.1 GCA_028694715.1 Weeksellaceae bacterium
TAAAATTACAAAATAATTTTGCGAAAGCCGTATATTTGGGGAAATATATGGGATGCATAATTTTCCGAAGTTCAAAACATTGGAAAAATCCTGTAAGCCGAACTCAATCCGATTTGGATACAAATATTTTAAGATGAACTTTTTTGCAATGCCAGATTCCATTTATTTTTTTGTTCTTTGTTAATTCAATGTGAACGATTATATCATCAATAATATAAAATCAAAAAAATGAGTTTTTTTTCAAAACAATTGGAGAGTTACCTTGACAATCATTATACCCGCGAAGCTGATTTGTTGAAAAGCTTAGAAAGAGAAACATTTCAGAAAACCACCCAACCACAAATGCTTTCTGGTGGTTACCAAGGTCGCTTGCTCAGCCCGATTTCAAAAATTGTCCAACCCAAAAACATTCTTGAAATCGGTATGTTCACGGGTTATTCAACACTTTGTTTGGCTGAGGGGCTTCAGAAAGACGGAAAAATTGTGAGCATTGACAGGAATGAAGAATTGCTATATCTGGTCAAAAAATATTTTGAAGCTTCGGAATATTCAAATCAAATAGAAATCAAAATCGGGAATGCGATTGAAGTAATGGATGAACTTGATTTGCATGACTTTGATTTGTTTTTTATTGATGCCGACAAAAGCAATTATATCAACTATTATGAAAAGATAGTGAATGTCGCAAAACCAGGCGCAATCCTACTGGCTGACAATGTTTTGTGGTATGGGAAAGTGCTGGCTGAAACTGCTTCTGGCGACAAGGATACTGAAATTTTGAAGCGATTCAACCAAAATTTGGCAATGGATGAAAGAGTAGAAATGCTGATATTGCCCATCAGAGACGGCATTAGTTTGGTCAGGAAACGCTGAATTCATTATCGGCATTTCGGAAAACTCCCGTATTTGTCCGACAAATGATTTTTGATGAAATAATTTTGTGTACTTTTGAAGCGTATAAAATATTAATTGAACGAATTAATGGAATACGCAGTTTGTCAGCTTGGTGCAGCAGCAGTCAGAGCTGAAGATTCAGACCGGTCTGAAATGGTTACCCAGATATTGTTTGGCGAGAAAGTACTGATAACCGAGACAAAGAACAACTGGATCAGAATCAAGGCCGATTTTGACAGCTACGAAGGCTGGGCGGACAAAAAACAGTTCATCGAGTTGAACGAAGAAGCTTATCAGCAAATCGGTAACGGACCCTACACTTCAGATATTTTTAATCTTGCCCTTGACGGCAATCAGCCGATGGTATTGCCGATGGGGGCATCACTGCCAAATATCAAGGACGATAAAATCTTTCTGGGTGACAAGAAATTTTTATATCATGGTGAAATAGAAGAAAATGATTTGACTAAATCTGAATTGACTCGCTTGGCACAATTGTATTTGAATACACCTTATCTGTGGGGTGGAAAATCAAATTTTGGTATTGATTGTTCAGGATTGACCCAACAGGTTTATAAGTACGCAGGCAAACAAATCCCCAGAGACGCTTTTCAGCAAGCTGAACTTGGTGAAACACTGAGTTTTGTTGAAGAGGCCGAAGCCGGTGATTTGGCTTTCTTCGACAATGCCGAAGGAAAAATCATTCATGTGGGCATCCTTCTTAATGACAATAAAATCATCCATGCCCACGGCAGAGTCAGAATTGACCCGATTGATTCCACCGGAATTTTCAACACAGATGCACAATTGTATTCACACAAACTGAGAGTCATCAAAAGAATTCTTTGACAGAATTGATTGTCTTTCTTGTGCTCACTGAATCAGTAAGATAAGCGTTTTATGCATTTGATTTCGTCCAATGACTCACAAAAAAAATTAATTTTTTTGAAAAAGCGATTTTATGCTTTTAATACTCGTTATAAAATTCATATTTTTGTACACACTTAGCATGAACAGGCATAAAGGAATTGATTTAGATGAAGTTATTTAATTTTTTCACCCAAGATGTGGCAATAGATTTGGGAACAGCCAACACATTGATTATCCACAACAACAAAGTAGTCATCGACAGTCCGTCGATTGTGGCCATAGATAGGCGCACCAATAAAGTCATTGCTGTAGGCGAAAAGGCCAAGCATATGCAGGGCAAAACCCATGACGATATCAAAACAATCAGACCCCTCAAAGACGGTGTGATTGCAGATTTTGAAGCTTCTGAGTACATGATTCGTGAATTCATCAAACAGATTCCCGGCATCAAAGGCAAATTTTTTTCACCCTCACTCAGAATTGTAATTTGTATTCCTTCGGGGATTACTGAGGTAGAAAAGCGGGCGGTGAAGGATTCTGCCGCCCATGTTAACGCAAAAGATGTCCGACTGATATATGAACCCATGGCTGCTGCAGTTGGTGTAGGCATCGATGTGCAACTGCCCAAAGGAAACATGATTATTGACATAGGGGGTGGAACTTCAGAAATCGCAGTCATTGCGCTTGGTGGTATCGTTTGTGATAAATCGGTGAAAATCGCTGGAGATGTATTTACCAACGACATCGCATATTATCTGAGAAGCCACCACAATTTGTACATTGGTGAACGGACAGCTGAGAATGTGAAAATTCAGGTGGGTGCCGCCATTGAAGAACTTGAAAACGAACCCGAAGACATGGCGGTGCAGGGGAGAGACCTCATTACAGGTAAACCCAAGGAAATCACTGTCAATTATAAAGAAATAGCCCGAGCACTCGATAAATCAATTCTCAGAATAGAAGATGCAGTGATGGAAACCCTCTCACAGACACCGCCAGAACTGGCCGCCGATATTTATAATACAGGAATTTATCTGGCCGGCGGAGGTTCCATGCTTCGCGGATTGGACAAAAGATTGTCCAAAAAAACCGGACTGCCGGTATTCATCGCTGACGACCCGCTGAGAGCCGTGGTGAGAGGAACCGGTATTGCACTGAAGAATCTTGAGAAGTTTACTTTCTTAATGAAATAATTGATTATGCAATTCATCCTCAAACCCATCATCAGGAATGGATTGTTTTTGTTTTATATTTTGCTTTCGCTGACCGCCTTTTTGTTTATTTTTAGGAACAAGGTGTATCACAAAGCATTATTGGACAAGACAAGTACCCAAATCAGCGGTTTTGTGGACCAAAAAATTGCTTACCTCACCCATTACACCAATCTGAAAGAAAACAACCGTGAACTTCAAAATGCCAATGCGCAACTGAGAAAGGAATTGGAGAAGCTAAAGTCCGAAAGGGCAGAATCAGACACATTGAGGGGGCCTGTCAGTAATCTTGAATTCTATCAGACATACAGCTTTCTGCCAGTGGAAGTCATTAACAATTCGGTGATGAAGGAACACAACTACATCACCATCAACAAAGGCAGCCGACAGGGAATCAAAAAAGGAATGGGTGTAATCTCGGCCAACGGAGTGGTGGGATATGTACTCAAAACCTCAGAAAATTACTCAAGGCTGATGTCCAGTCTGAACAAGGATGCCCGTGTAACTGTTCAAATCAGAGGCGACAAGCATTTTGGTACTCTGGTCTGGGACGGCAAAGATCCTCGTTATGCCCAACTGATGGAAATTCCCAAGTACATTGAAGTCAGCAAGGGAGATACGATTGAAACCGATGGAAAATCGGGGGTGATACCGGGAGGGATAATGGTAGGAACAGTAGCAGGTTCCAAAATCAATGACATCACCGGTGAACTGGATATCCAGGTGAAACTCAAAGAAGATTTTGCGAGACTCCGTTATGCTCAAGTAGTATTTAATCTTCAGCGAAAAGAAATTATGGAAGTTGAAAAAGACAGTGTGAATGCTCAACCTTAGGTTCATTTATAATCTCATTTTGATTGGTTTTCTGGTGTTCATCCAGATTTTTCTGTTTGATAAATTATCTTTCAAACAGATAGCCGTACCCTATGTTTACATTCTATTTATATTGCTCTATCCAACAGGAAGAAACAGATTTCTGTTCCTCACACTCTGTTTCTTGCTGGGCTGGGGAGTGGATGTTTTTGAAAACACAGGTGGAATACATGCATTCAGCTGTATTACCATTGCACTGATCAGAAAACCATTAATTAGAATGGTCTCAGGTCTTAAATTTTTCGAAATTGAAGATTTCAGGTTCAGTGATTTCAATGCAATGCAATGGATAATGTACACCCTGCCAATGGTTTTTATTCATCATTTCCTTTTGTTTTTTATTGAAAGCTTTTCGTTTGTCAACATTGATAAGGTCCTGCTAAGAACAATTTACTGTTCTTTGTTCACATTAATTTTTGTATATTCCTACCTGATTTTATTCAGAAAGAGAGCTGAGCGATGAAGAAAGTTTATGTAATCAATGCAGTGGTGTTGATGATCATTGGGTTGTTTGTCTGGCGTCTCTACTATCTTCAGCTTTCAACAGACAGATACAAACTCAATGCAATCAATACTTCTGTCAAACAAGAGGTGCTTTTTCCCAACCGTGGCGATATTCTTGACCGCAAAGGAAAACTTTTGGTGAGCAATACTTATTCATACGAACTTGACGTAGTTCCAGCGATGATTAACGCCGATTTTGATACGGTTTCCTTCTGCAAACTGGCGGGCATTGAAGTCGTGGAATTCAAAGAAAGGATGGAGCAAATCAAACAGGAAAAATTCTTCAGGGCACTCTCGCCTTATCCATTGGTAAAAAATGTTTCAAGAGAAAATTATGCGAGAATTCAAGAACAACTGTACCTCTATCCTTCGATTTCAATTGTTAAAAGACCCGAACGACAATACTTGGTACATTCTGCAGGAAATATTCTCGGTTACATCAACGAAGCCAACGAAGCCTACATCAAATCCGATTCTGATTATTACCAACCGGGAGATTTGGTGGGCATAGCAGGAGTAGAAAAATCTTATGAAAAAGTACTGAGAGGAGTCAAAGGTGTCAGGAATTACATCGCCGACCGGATGATGAAACCAGTGGGTTCATACAAAGACGGTGAATTTGACAAACCCGCAAAAACCGGACAGTCGATTACATTGACCATCGATTATGAACTACAACATTATGCCGAAAAGCTGCTACAAAACAAAAGAGGTGCCATCGTAGCCATCGACCCCAAAACAGGCGAAATCCTCGCAATGGCCTCCGCACCAACGGTCGATCCGAACCGTTTCCTGAATTCTACAGACAGAACAGCCTTGCTGAGAGATACGATTACAATGGCCAATTTTGACCGTGCCACACAAGGGACTTATCCGCCCGGTTCAATTTTTAAGTTAGTGACAGGCCTCGCCGCACAACAGATGGGAGTCATCACCGATTCCACTACTTATGTGTGCAGACACGGATTTCAATACGGACGACTGAGGATTGCCTGCCATTGCGGACAGTATTATCGCCCCATTGACTTGAAACTCGCCATTGCCAAATCCTGTAACAATTATTTTTCTGAGGCCTACCGCGACATGATTGCCAAATATCCCGAAGACTATGCCAAAGGAATGGAAGAATGGAGGGCTATTATGAACAGCATGGGACTTGGTGTTTATCTGAACAACGACTTGGCAGTCGGAAGTTCGGGACTGATTCCGTCTGCTAAAATGTATGACAATCGGTACGGAGAAGGAAACTGGACACCTTACCAGATGATTTTTAATGGAATGGGACAAGGAGACATTTCACTCACTCCACTGCAGATGGCCAATTTCATGTCAATCATTGCCAATCACGGCAGCTTCTATACCCCGCACATTGTCAAAGAAATTGATGGCCAGCCAATCAATGATCCTCGTTTTACAGAACTAAAAAAATCAATGATCCAGCCCAAATATTTTCTTCCGGTCATAGAAGGAATGAGGGATGCCTTTATCAACGGAACTGCCAGACAATACCGAACCACAGCATTTACCCAAGCAGGTAAAACCGGAACCGCTGAGAATCCGCATGGACAAGACCATTCCGTATTTTCATTGATGGCACCGGTGGAAGACCCACAAATCGTGGTGGCTGTCATCGTGGAAAACGGGTACTGGGGAGCCAGATGGGCAGCACCCATGGCGAGTCTGATTGCCGAAAAATACATCACGGATACCATTGAAAGAACAGCAATTGAAAAAAGAATGATGACAGGTGACCTGACTTCGGAATACGAAAAACAGTGGATTACCTATTTGAAGCGAAAAGGCTGGTATGTTGAACCCGAAATCAAGGACAGTGCTAAATCAGAGTAGAAGCAAAAAAGGAATTGACTGGCTATTGATTGTCATGTGTCTGATGCTGATAGGTTTCGGAATCATGAATGTTTACAGTGTTGATCCAGAAAAAGGAATCAGACAACTGATTTATTTGGGTGTAGCTATCGTTTTGATTTTAGTTCTGATTTCTTTCGCTTCCGGTTCACCCAATCTCTATGAATTGTACAGTCCCCTTCTGTATGTCCTATCATTGCTGCTATTGGTTGGCGTCTTATTTTTCGGAAAGGAAATCAACGGAGCCAAGGCATGGTACAACCTGGGTCCGGTTAGTTTTCAGCCGGTGGAGGTGGCCAAGATAGCCACCGGATTATTTTTGGCGAATTTCATCAGCTTACCCTCCATAGAAATCAATTCCAGAAAAACGGTCATCACTGCCTTTACCATCATTGCGCTACCGGTGATGCTGATATTGATGCAGCCCGATTTGGGTTCTGTGATTATTTTCAGCGCATTCATTATTGCGCTCTATCGTGAGGGCTTTTCGATTTGGTTCATCTTCATTCCTGTACTTGGTGGTGCTTTGTTCGTGTTTTCAATCACACATCCGGCATATTACCTACTGACCGGCATCGGGCTGATTACGGTCTTTGCAGCATTGTTGGTGATAGCTTTTACCTACAAACGGGAATTGCTGAGGACTGCTATGGGCGTGCAGTGGGGAATGATTATTTATTTATTGTTACTGATTGGCTTCATGTATTTTTTTCCCGAATGGGGTTCGGTGGAGGATAAAAATTCCAAACAGTTTGTTCACCAAGAATTGCTTTCGTTTGATGTTTATTTTTATTCGGCTGCCGGAATTCTGGTTGCATTGATTTCAGCACTGTCTGTCTCTTACTTTATTTTGAAAGACAACAATGACTCGCCATACAAAATTTTCAACCCTGTATTTGGTTCAAACCGTTCGATGGAAACCGGTTTGCTGACCTTTGTAGTCTTTGTGCTGGTGAGCATTGTATCGTTTTCTTCTTCTGCAATTTATGCAAAGTTGCCCCAGCATCAGCAAGAGAGGATTATGGTGCTGTTTGAGGGCGAAAAAAAATACCGTGACACCTCGGGTTATAACCTTTTGTATTCCAAAACCGCCATTGGTTCGGGAGATTTGACGGGCAAGGGCTATCTGCAAGGAACTGTGAAAATAGGGAAATTCGTACCTGAGCAGTCCACAGACTATATCTTCTGTACAGTGGGAGAAGAATGGGGTTTCCTCGGAAGTTCGCTACTCGTGATTTTCTATGGATTGTTTATCATGAGGATTTATTATTTGGCCGAATTGCAGCGCGAACGATTTTCTAGGTTTTTCGGTTATTCGGTTGCAACGATTTTTCTGTTACATTTCTTTATTAATATCGCCATGGTAATGGGTTTGTTTCCAACAGTGGGAATTCCGCTACCGTTCTTTAGTTATGGAGGCAGCTCACTGCTGGCATTCATTACATTGATTGCAGTTTTTCTGATTCTCAACTATCAAGACAAACAAAGACTGATATAGTTCTTGGCCTTCTCAACTTTTCTAAAATTTGCTCATCAACTTGCTTTTGCGCCCAAACATCCATCAAAATTTAACAAGCCCGATTCATTTTTTTTGATTAATTTTCTCAAATGTTTGTCCACCGCATTGTGCTGTCTGTCATGTATGTGTTGCTTGGTTTTTCGATTGGAGCACAAAATCTCAGCATTGAAAAAAACAAGAACAAATTTCGACTTAAGTTTGAACAGGCTTCGGGTTTTGTGATACTACCGGTTTCTGTCAACGGTTCTCAGCCGCTCAACTTCCTGTTAGACACCGGCTCACCCTATACCATCATCACCCATCTGGATGCTTTCAAATATCTGCAGCTCAAAAAAGGAGAACCCATCAATATTTGGGGACTTGGAAGGGACAGGGAAAAGCTCGAGGCTTATTTGTCAAAAAACAATACACTGGGTTTTGGTAAAGCCCACATTGATTCTGCAGATGTGATTTTGCTCTACGAAAATGAGAATCTTGGCAGCAGATTCGGGATGCAAGTGTATGGAATCATTGGTTATGATTTATTCAAGGACCTGGTGGTCAGGATTGATTATGTGAGAGAAAATATAACCTTCTATCAACATTCTTTCTTTTACAAGAAATTCAATACTTCTGCTTATACCGATATTGATATGCAAATCAGTGGCAAAAAACCTTATCTACAGCTAAATGCTGTCATCAACGAAAATACGGTTCCACTCAGACTACTGATTGATTCAGCGGGTTCCGACCCTTTGTGGCTGTTTGAAAATGAAGACATTTACCCTGATGAACCCTACATAGAAGACTATCTGGGGTTTGGTCTCAATGGTGAAATTTTGGGCAAAAGATCCAGAATACAAAGCCTGAATATCGGCAATGACAAGTTGGAACAGCCCACGGTTTCCTTCCCTGACAGCCTTTCGGTTTCCTATGTGACACGGACGGAGAGAAGCGGCTCGCTGGGGGCAGAAATTCTCAGGAGGTACACCACGATATATGATTACCGAAATTCAAAATTATTTCTAAAAAAAAACCGTCATCTGGGAGAGAAGTTTTATTATAACCTTGCCGGACTTGAACTCAATCAACCTTTTCCTGAATTGCCTTATCTCGAGGTTTTCTATGTGAGAGAAAACTCTCCAGCATACAAAGCCGGCCTACGGAAAGGAGATGTAGTCCGGTATGTGAACAATAAAAAAATTGGACTTTATCATTACAAACCACACAACGACGAACAAACTGCAGCCAAAATTGAAAAAATTAATTTCGGTTACAGCGAAAGAGAGTTAATTTCGCTGGTTGAAATCATTGAAATGTTCAGGAAGAAACCGGGAAGCCAAATCGAAATCGTATATACCCGTGGTGATAGTCAGGTGGAAAGGATCGCCGAATTTGTACTCGAATCATCCTTTTAAAAACCTGAAAAAGTTCATTTCAGCTTAATTTTCTTTTTTTAACTTGCAGTCCATG
>JAQVKJ010000030.1 GCA_028694715.1 Weeksellaceae bacterium
TGAAATCGCTTTATTTGGATTCCAATGATGACAACACCAATATTTTCTCAAGATTCAGAAAACTTAAAACCCGCTGGCACAATGCCGGTATGGTCCCGAAATCACAAGCCGGAAATATTTTCAGAACCTATTTCCATCACCTCGATAATTTTTACAAATACTTAGATCTGAACAAGGAATTGCGCGAGATGGATTACTCTCACAATCTGGAGGTTCGTTATTCCATCATCAACCGCGCCGAGGAACTTGTCAAAGAAAACAATGTACAGAAAGCACTGAATGAATTGCAGTATTTGCACAAACTCTGGAAAGAAGAAGCAGTACCGGTGGCCGAAGAAATGAGAGAACCCACTTGGCAGAAATTCAAAGAACTGACACTGAAGATTCATGAAAGAAAAGCAGAACTGAGTGAAAAAATAAAAGAAGAACAGGAAATAAATTTCAAAAAGAAACAGGAAATATTGGATCAAATCCGCAAGCTCTATGATAATTCAGATTCAAAGTCGCACAACGAATGGCAGAACGGTATCAAAAAACTCAATAAGTACAGAGAAGAATTCATCACTATAGGTAGAGTGCCAAGAGAATTCAATCAAAAAATGTGGGACGAATTCAAAAGTGTTACCCGAGAATTCAATCACAAGAAAAATGAATTTTATAAATCGCTGAAACAAGAACAACAGCAGAACTTGGCCAAAAAAGAAGAATTGCTCAAAATCGCAAAAGAGCATGCCGACAGTAAAGATTGGGAGAAATCCGTACAAATTATCAAAAAAATTCAGTCGGACTGGAAGAAAATCGGGCATGTGCCGAGAAGACAATCAGACAAAATATGGAAAGAATTCAAAGAAGCTTGCAACAAATTCTTCGACAATTACAAAGGAAGGAGCAGTCAGATGACCCAAGAGTTTGTTGAGAATCTCGAACAAAAAGAAGCTTTGCTGGCAGAACTGAAGGAATTCAAATTGTCGGGTGAAAGACAAGAAGATTTGAACAAAATCAATGAATTCAATATCAGATGGAGCAGCATCGGAAAAGTTCCGGCCGCCAAAATGTCAATCTATGGCGAATTCAGCAAAACAGTGAACGAGTTGGTGAATTCATTGGGATTGAGCGAGGATGAAATCCAAGAGTTTAAATTGTCAGCCTTGATGGACAGAATCAAATCCGGACAGGACGAACATATGCTTGACGACGAAATCAGAAAAACCAAAAAACAGGTAGAAGAACTCGAAAAGGAAATCAATCAGCTGGAAACCAATATAGGCTTCTTTGCAGATGAAAACAGCCCACTGCTCAAAAATGTGTACAAACAGATTGAAGACAAACGAAACCGACTAACCGATGCGGAATTTAAACTGAGAAAACTGCATAGAATTGATTTTGACGAGGAACCGAAAGCCGATGAATCTGCCCAAAATCAGAAACCCGATTCGGGAGAGGAAGACGAAACTGCTGAGAATTAATTGCGGATAAAATAAAAATCAGCACCCTGCGGACCCTCCGTGGGGTGTTTTGTTTTAGAAGTCAAATACTGAAAATGATGTCTGACATTGATGAACAAATGATGAAACGCTGTCTGAGACTTGCCAAAAACGGACTGGGTATGACTTATCCCAATCCCATGGTCGGCTGTGTGATTGTTCACAATAAAAAAATCATTGGAGAAGGCTGGCACCGCAAAGCAGGTGAGGCACACGCAGAAGTGATCGCTGTGAACACTGTCCGAAACAAAAAACTGCTCAATGAGTCTGAACTCTATGTTTCACTCGAACCCTGCGCACACCATGGGAAAACACCGCCCTGCTCCGATTTGATTATCCAACACAATTTTAAAAGAGTCATTGTCGGTGCCATCGACCCGAATTCAAAAGTCAGAGGACTCGGAATTGAGAAAATGAGGAGCGCAGGACTGCAGGTCAAAACCGATGTCCTGGAAAAAGAATGCAGCGAACTAAACAAACGGTTTTTCTGTTTCCATCAAAACAAAAGGCCCTACATAATTCTGAAATGGGCACAAACCGCTGACGGTTTTATGGCCCCGGAAAACGCTAAACAAAGGTGGATAAGCAATGTGTACTCAAAACAACTCGTTCATCTTTGGAGAAGTCAGGAACAGGCCATATTGGTCGGATACAACACTGCGAAAATCGACAATCCGCAGTTGAATTTAAGACATTGGTCAGGCAATCCACCGGTCCGTTTGGTCATTGACCGTGACTTGAGTCTGGACAAACAACTTTATCTGTTTGACAAAACACAACCCACTTTCGTTTTTTCGGGCGTGAAATCTACTGAAAGAACCGATGTGATTCCATTGAATTTTGATGAATTACTTGAAGAATCCATTTTAAACGAGTTGTACAAATCAGGGATTCAGTCAGTGATTATTGAAGGCGGACGAAGGACGCTCGACGGATTTGTTCACAAACATTTGTGGGACGAAGCACGGGTGCTCAGTTCGACTGTTGAATGGGGCAGTGGAATCAAAGCACCCAAAATCGGTGGGAAATTAATCAGTCAGAAAGAAATCGGTGGGGACATGCTTAAAATTCTAAAAAGATGAGCCATTCATATCTTACCATTTTTAAGAAAATTGGCGATGTGTCTTTCAAAGAGAGAGGGAGCAAATTCATTGGCTTCGCCATTCCGGTAAACGATGAAGAAGAAGCTAAAGAAGAAGTGAAGGAGCTTTGGAAGCTGCATCCCGATGCCACCCATATCTGTTATGCATATCGACTGGGATTGGAAGGAGAGATTTATCGTGCCAATGACGACGGAGAACCTTCAGGCAGTGCAGGCTTACCGATTTATAACCAAATACTTTCAAAGGGACTGACCAATGTGCTGGTGGCGAGCGTCAGGTATTATGGCGGCACCAAACTCGGTGTGCCCGGATTGGTGAAGGCGTACAAACAATCTGCCCGGATGGTACTCGATGAGGCAAAAATTGTAAAAAAACATTTGACAGTAAAGTTGGGTTTTGAATTTTCGTATGAAGATCAGGGAGCCGTGATGAGGATTGTAGAGCGTTTCAATGCAGAAGTACTCAATTCCGGATTTGCCGAAAACTGTACACTTCAGGTACAAATCCTTAAGCAGCAGGCAGATGAGTTTGAGGCTGCCTTTGAACCACTATACAATGTGAAAATCATACGGGACAATTAACCGTCAGACAGCTTTTTGAGCAGCTCAATCAACTCTTTTGGACATCTCACAGGTCTGCGACTGACTTTGTCAATAAATGCGAGTTCTGAGTAGGCTTCGGTGAGCAATTCTTTCTTTTCGTTGTATATTTTATAAACAAACTTAATTCGGGCAGCTGTCGGAATTTCAACAAGTGAAGTATCGATTTTCAGCAATTCGTCATAGACGGCAGCTTTGAAAAATCTGAGTTTTAGTTCAGTGACCGGGAGCATGATTCCACTGTCTTCCAAACCCTTATATGACAGTCCGATTTGTCTAAAAAATTCTACCCGCGCCACTTCACAATATGATGCATAATTGGCATGATAAACCACCCCCATTTGGTCGGTTTCACCGTATCTGACACGGATTGAAATAGTTCTTGTCAACATCTTAAAGTATTGCTTAACATATTACAAAGATATTTCCAAAAAGTCAATAGTGGTTAAACTTTTTTTATTCAAAAATTATGACCACTTTTGCTTATAGATTAAAAAGAGCTATATTTAGTGCTTGAAAACTCAAGGGGAGAGGTAATCTGAAATTTATAATTTGTTTTTTAACTTAAACTAAAAAAGAGTCATACTTTTACTATGGGAAAAACTGCTGAAATCGTTTGGGGCAATTGTTTGGAGTTTATTAAAGATAATATTCAGGAACAAGCATTCAAAACATGGTTTTTGCCTATACATCCAGTAAAATTACAAGACAATGTGCTGACGATTCAGGTCCCGAGTAAATTTTTTTATGAATGGTTGGAAGAGCATTACATCAAACTGCTCAAAGTTGTGCTTCAGAAAGAACTTGGAAAAGGAGCAAAGTTGGTGTACAGCATTGTGATGGATCAGAGATTTTCAGGCAAAGACCCATATACTGTCAGAATTCCCAGCTCTAACCGTGAAAAGGTGAAACCCCAAGAAGTGGACGCTCCCATGCCGATAGATAGTAAAAAGGTAAAGAATCCTTTCATCATACCCGGGTTACAGAAAATAAAAATTGATTCACAACTCAATGTCAACAACAGTTTTAGTAATTTCATAGAAGGGGAGTCTAATCGTCTTGCTCGTTCGGCCGGAAAAGCTGTCGCAAAAAGACCGGGTGGTACCTCATTTAATCCATTGTATATATATGGAGGCGTAGGTCTGGGCAAAACCCATCTGGCACATGCCATCGGACTGGAGGTCAAAGAAAACCATCCCGACAAAACGGTGCTTTATGTTTCAACCGAAAAATTCATACAACAATTCATCGATGCAGTACAAAGCAACAACCGCAATGATTTTATCCATTTCTATCAGATGATTGACATATTGATTGTGGACGATGTGCATTTCCTCTCGGGCAAAAAAGGAACACAGGAAGCATTTTTCCACATCTTCAATCACCTGCATCAGAAAGGAAACCAAATCATACTGACTTCTGACAAACCGCCTGTGGACATACAGGACATGGAGCAAAGGCTGATATCCAGATTCAAATGGGGCTTGTCTGCCGACTTACAACAACCCGACTACGATACCCGTTTTGCGATTCTAAAGCACAAAGTCGAAAAAGACGGAATCGAAATGCCCGAGGAAATCATTGAATACATCGCCAAAAACATCAAGGCAAACATCCGTGAACTCGAAGGGAGCTTGAACTCTATTATTGCGCAGGCAACCCTCAACAAAAAGGAGATTACACTGGAACTGACCAAGAAAACACTTGCCAATTTCATTGGGAATTCGCGCAAGGAAATTTCCATCGATTATATACAAAGACTGGTTTGTGATTATTTCAAAATTCCAATTGACCAAGTACAGTCCAAAACCCGAAAAAGAGATGTGGTGCAGGCCAGACAGCTCGCCATGTATTTTGCAAAAAAATACACCAAAGCTTCTCTGTCGAGCATCGGCTCGCAAATCGGCAAGCGCGACCATGCCACCGTACTGCATGCATGCAAAACCGTCAGTAACCTTTCTGAAACCGACAGAGTTTTCAGAGGTTATGTTGAGGATTTGAACCGAAAGCTTAGCATGGAATAATTCAAATAATGGTACGCAAAATTCTGATGGTTTGTCTGGGTAATATCTGTCGCTCTCCGCTGGCAGAAGGCATCATGCGTTCAAAACTCGGTGATGAATATCTGATTGATTCCGCAGGAACGGGCAACTGGCACGAAGGAGAAACTCCCGACCACAGGGCGGTCAGTGTAGCAAGAAAATTCGGAATCGATATCTCAGGTTTGCAAGCAAGACAAATCAGCACGACTGATTTTGAATTCTTTGATTTGATTCTGGTGATGGATGAATCCAACTTCAGAAATGTTACCGCATTGATTGAAGATGAACAACATTTGTCTAAGGTTAAAATGATTCTTGCAGACAGGGATGTACCCGATCCTTACTGGGGAGATGAATCCGATTTTGAACTCGTTTTTGAATTATTGGACCTCGCCACCGATGAAATAATTAGTCAATTTGAAAAACTATGAACTGTCGGCTTTATCTGATTCCCACCCTATTGGGCGACGGAGACTATCTCAGAAGCATCCCGCGGTATAACCTTCAACTAATCGATTCCATACGCACCTTTGTAGTCGAAAACGAGAAATCTGCCAGAAAATTTATCAAAACAATTTTGCCCGAAAAAAAACAATCAGAACTCAGCATACGAATACTGAACAAATACACATCAGAAGAAGAATTGCAAGAATTGTCAAAACTTTTTGAGCATCAACAATCCATCGGTATTCTCTCTGAGGCTGGACTTCCGGCCGTTGCAGACCAAGGAGCAAGACTGGTCAGAGTGGCACACCTCAAAGGCGTCAGGGTCATTCCACTTGTGGGTCCCTCGTCTATACTTCTCGCGTTGATGGCTTCGGGCATGAACGGACAACAATTCAAATTCCACGGTTATTTGCCCATTGACAAATCTGAGCGAAAATCCGCCATACAACTGCTGGAAACCGAGAGCCGAAAGAATGGTTCTACTCAGATTTTTATGGAAACACCATACCGAAACAATCAGCTTTTGGAAGATTTGATAAAATACTGCCGTCCCGATACCCACTTGTGTGTGGCGGCCAATCTGACACTGGAAGACGAGCGTGTCATTAGCCAGACCGTCCGCCAATGGACACAAAAAAAAGCGGACTTTCATAAAAAGCCCGCCATTTTTCTGTTGAATGCTGAATGATAATTAATCCTGGGTTTCTGGTCCCTGACCAATCAATTCCATGAATTCATCCAACTTGGGTGTGATGATGATTTGGGTTCTTCTATTTTTTGTACGGCCCTCTTCTGTTGCGTTGGTCGCAACAGGATTGTACTCACCACGGCCACCTGCTGTCATTCGTTTGGGGTCCACGCCGTGTTCTCTCTGCAATGCCTGCACCACAGAAGATGCCCTTAGCGTACTCAAATCCCAATTGTTTCTGATGTTCTCGCGAGAAATCGGAACATTGTCTGTATTCCCTTCGATCAACACATCGTAATCTTTGTAATCTTTTATGATTTTTGCCACTTTAGAAAGCACTGAATTGGCCGCAGGACTGATTTCATAACTTCCTGATTTGTACAGCATATTGTCAGAAAGAGAAATATAAACCACTCCTTTCAGCACCTGTACATCCACATCTCTCATCTCTTCTCTGCTCAGTGAGCGGGTCAGATTGTTGGTAAGCACCATATTGAGTGAATCATTTTTACGGTTGATTTCAGTCAAATGTTTGATGTATTTGTTGGATGCATTGATTTCGTTTACCAACTTCTCGATGTTGACACCGCCCTGCTTGCTTCCGGCCAAACATTCGGCAAGCGCATTTTGCAAACTGGACAGGTTTTTTTGTTCTGCAGCGATTCTCTCCTCAAGTGTGGCAAGCCTCGCATTGGCAGAAGCTAACTCGGTCTGACATCCTTGATTTTGTGAATAGACACTGTTGAACTGATCCTGAAGTTCATCATACTTCTTTTGTGAAACACAGCTTGTTAAAACTGTTGCAGCTATCAAGGCTGCTGATAAAACGGTTAATCTCATAAGAAATTTATTTTTGGTTTATATATTAACGAATTAATTGTCGCTTTATTTGTTTTGAGGTCTAAAATCCTGCATGATACCATCTTTAACGATTTTGGCGGATTTAAAAAAGGTGACTTTTTGGTATTCATAATCCATTCAACCTGAATGTTTTGTTTTTTGTTGATACAGGTTCAAAATATACACAATAACTGTTCCATATTTTAACATTTCAAGATATTCTGGAATTTTCCAGTTTTCTTTCGACCGGCAAATATACAATGAGAAATTGCTGTTGCAAGCCTTGAATGAATTATTTAACTTGCGTTGAAGTTTATGCAAATGAAGACCAAGATTTTATTGATTTACACTGGCGGAACCATAGGCATGGAAAAAGACTATGAAACCCAGTCGCTCAAACCGCTGGATTTTGACAATCTACTCGGACATATTCCTGAGCTCAAACTGATTGACAGTGAAATCAAATACACCAGTTTTGAAAAACCGATAGATTCCTCTGACATTGGGCCAGAGCACTGGATCAGACTTGCCCGAATCATCGAACAAAATTATACTGATTATGACGGTTTTGTCATTCTCCATGGCACCGATACCATGGCTTATTCGGCATCAATGCTTAGTTTTATGTTGGACGGATTAAAGAAGCCGGTCATCTTTACCGGCTCTCAGCTACCGGTAGGCGATTTGAGAACCGATGCCAAAGAAAATTTGATTACTTCTATTCATTTTGCATCGCTCTGGGGAGACGGCCGCCCATTGGTCAGAGAAGTCTGTATTTATTTTGAATACAGACTGCTCAGGGCCAATCGAACCACCAAAATCAATGCAGAGAATTTTGACGCTTTTGCCTCACCGAATTACCCGGATTTGGGCGAATCGGGCATCCGACTTGATTTGAGAAAGGATTTGCTGTGGGATTGCGATGATGCGTCGGAATTTTCTGTAAACACTCTTTTGGATACCCGGCTGGGACTGATGAAAATCTTTCCGGGAATGACCAGAGCATACATAGAAGCCCAGCTGAACGCTCCCGGTATCAGGGTCCTGATTATTGAAGCCTTTGGTTCGGGCAATATATTTACTTACAATTGGTTGAATGAATTGCTCAAACGCAAAGCGGGCGAAGGATTGATTTTTGTAATCAATACGCAATGTGCGGGTGGGATGGTGAGCATCGGCCAATATGAAACCAGTGGGATTTTTAAGGAAATACGGGCAGTCAACGGTTATGACCTGACCACGGAAGCATCTGTGGCCAAGACGATTTATCTTTTGGGGCAGGGCAGTACCGGAGAGGAATTCAGAAAGGCTTATGAAACCAATTTGAGAGGTGAAATGACAAAAGCCTGAATTCGGTATTTGAAAAAGCTTGAAATCCCAAAAATTCGGTTAAATTTGCAATCCCCAAACAGAGAGGTGCTCGAGTGGTTGAAGAGGCTACCCTGGAAAGGTAGTATACGGGTAACCGTATCGAGGGTTCGAATCCCTTCCTCTCTGCAAAGAATACAAAAATCGTCTGCCCGAGGCGGACGATTTTTTATTTCTGTTCCGGTGTTGAAAGCTTGCTTTCATAAAACGGGGCAGAAATAAAAAAACAATGCGCAGTATTGACTTTTGTTTTGTTTGACAAACGCCCATCTTGGGATCAGCCTCTGCTAATCTCTCTAACTACACAAAAGAAAACTGATTTACTCCACATTACTATAAATAGGGACTAAATCAGGGACTAAATTTAAAAATGGATTATTTTTCAATCCAATAGGATAAGTCTTGTT
>JAQVKJ010000031.1 GCA_028694715.1 Weeksellaceae bacterium
CGAGTTTGAAAAAGACAAAAAATTAGCCGAAGACAGAAAGGAAAAACAAAAACAACAAAAAGAAAACAAGAAGAAAAGAAAACGAATCCGAAAAGGAATCCGTCCTGAAGAAATCAAATCTCAGGGTGGTGCATCGGATGACAAACAAGCTGCCAAACAAGGAAAAGGTGGGAAGGGAAGAAGCCCGAGAAGACCGGTGGTTGAACTCACAGAAGAGGAAGTTTCAAAACAAATCAAAGAAACTTACGAAAAACTGACCAGCAAAGGAAACAAATCAAGAGCTGCGAGAATCAGAAGAGACAAGAGAAAAGAGCGAAGAGAGCAAGAAGCCATGGAATTAGAAGCGCTGGAAAGAGACAAAACGCTTCGTGTGACCGAATTTGTTACAGTGAATGAGCTTGCAAGCCTTATGGATGTTGCTGTAACAGAAGTGATTTCGGCTTGTATGGCACTCGGCATTATGGTGACCATGAATCAGCGTCTCGAGGCTGATACCATTCAGTTGGTGGCCGACGACTTTGGTTTTGATGTCGAATTCAGTAATGTAGAAGAAGAACTCGAAATAGAAGAAGAAGCAGAAGACCATCCAGAAGATCTGGAACCCCGCGCACCAATTGTTACTGTGATGGGGCATGTGGATCACGGGAAAACCTCACTTCTGGACTACATCAGAAAAGCCAATGTAATTGCGGGTGAATCAGGAGGAATTACCCAGCACATCGGTGCATACAATGTACAGTTGGAAAACAACCAGAGAATTACTTTTCTCGATACTCCTGGTCACGAAGCTTTTACCGCTATGCGTGCAAGAGGTGCACAGGTAACAGACATCGCAATTATCGTTATCGCTGCCGACGATCAGGTAATGCCACAAACCCGTGAAGCAATCAGTCACGCTCAGGCTGCCGAAGTACCGATTGTCTTTGCCATCAATAAAGTGGACAAACCCACTGCAAATCCTGACAAAGTCAAAGAGCAACTCGCTGCCATGAATTTGCTGGTTGAGGATTGGGGCGGAAATATTCAGTCAGAAGACATTTCGGCCAAATCAGGGCACAAAGTATCCGAATTACTGGAGAAAGTATTGCTGCAAGCCGAATTGCTCGAGCTGAAAGCCAATCCAAACAAAAATGCGGTAGGAACAGTGATTGAAGCCTCACTCGACAAGGGGAGAGGTTATGTCACAACCCTGATTGTACAGAGTGGAACACTGCGGGTGGGTGATTATTTGGTGGCCGGAAGTCATCACGGGAGCGTGCGTGCCATGCTGGATGAACGAGGAAAACGGGTCAGTGAAGCAGGCCCTTCTACACCGGCGACCATTCTCGGTCTGAACGGTGCACCCACTGCTGGCGACAAATTCAGGGTCTATGAAGATGAACACGAAGCCAAGCAGATTGCCAACAAAAGAGAACAGCTGCAGCGCGAACTGACCATTCGTACCCAGAAACACATTACGCTGGACGAAATCGGAAGGCGAATTGCGTTGGGCGACTTCAAAGAATTAAACATTATATTAAAAGGTGATGTGGACGGCTCAGTGGAAGCTTTGACCGATTCATTGCAGAAACTCTCTACCGAAGAAATCCATATCAATATATTATTCAAAGGTGTGGGACAAATCACTGAATCTGATGTGTTGCTTGCAAGCGCATCTGACGCCATCATCATCGGGTTCAATGTCCGTCCGGGCGTATCTGCCAAAGAAATAGCGGACAGAGAAGAAATAGAAATCAGAAACTACTCCATCATATACGACGCCATTAATGATGTGAAAGAAGCAATGGAAGGAATGCTTTCACCCGAGATGAAAGAACAAGTGACAGGTAATGTGGAGGTGAGAGAAACCTTCAAAGTGTCCAAAGTCGGTACAATTGCCGGCTGTATGGTACTTGACGGAAAAATTACCCGAAATTCAAGAATCAGGCTCATCCGCGACGGAGTGGTTGTGCATGACGGTGAACTGGCGAGTCTGAAACGATACAAAGACGATGTCAAAGAAGTTAACAAAGGATATGAATGCGGGCTGAATATACATAATTACAATGATGTCCAAGTGGGTGACATCTTAGAAGCTTATGAAACCATCGAGGTGAAAAAGAAATTGAAATAAGTATTCTGCTGTGACAGAAACAAATATAAAACCGCTCCAAGCTTTGTGAGCGGTTTTTTTGTGAAATCCGTGAACAACGATTGATATGCACCTTAGCGGAATGAAGTTAAAATCTAAAAAAATTTGGAAATCTTAATTAAATGTTACAATTTTGCCACGATAATGTTATAAAAAATTAAGTATGAGGACAAAATTTGCATTTTTAAGTGCACTATTCCTGCTCTTTGCCGGGCAGGTGATTTTTGCTCAGGTTACAGGTACCGTACAAGATGAATTCGGACCTGTGGTTGATGCAGAGGTGACAGTAAAAGGTGGGGATGGACTTACTTTTACCGATGAAAACGGTAAATTTGAAATCGACGCTAAAATTGGTGATTCTCTGGTGATAACCGATATCATGGGAAACACACGGGAGTACAGCGTTACCAGATTAAATATGGGTAACCTACAACTCGACAGTGTTGTTGAATTGGAAGTGGTGACACTGACAGGATCAGTATTTGACCCTACTTCGAATTCAGTAGCTGGTGTGACCATCATCGATCAGAAGGCCATCGAAACCCTTACACCTTCAATGTCTGTTGACCAGATGTTATCCGGTAAGATTGCCGGTCTTAACTCGGTTGGACAGAAGGGTGGAGCACCCGGAGGAGTGGCGAATGAGATTATTCGTGGAGCACTCGGGCTGACAGGTGGGGTGAAATCTCCGTTGTATGTTGTGAATGGCGCATATCTGAATGAAGATGATGTGAACTCCATCAACCCGAACGATGTTGAGTCAATCGAGGTATTGAAAGAAGCTTCCAAACTGGCGGTTTATGGTTCAAGAGGTGCCAACGGTGTAGTGGTTATCAAAACCAAATCCGCAAGAAAAGGACAGTCAATCATCAATTATAGAACCAGCATGGCCTACTCTGAATTGATGAGTCTTCCTAATTTTAAAACGATGAATTCATCGCAATTGCTGGATTTGGATAATCAGTTGTTTGAGTTCGGACAGGCCAACGGTATTAACGGATTGGGTGTGTCAAGAACACCTGAACAAATTGCAGAATTAAGCAAAATCAATACAGACTGGGAAGATGTGTTCACCAAAAGAGGATATCTGGTTTCACACTATGTGTCCATTACCACAGGTAGTGACAATGTGGCAACCAACTTCTCATTGGGTTATGACAGCAACTCAGGAAACATTGTTTATTACAAAGGATTTAACCGTATCAGTGGTACATTCAATACAACTGTGGCCGTTAACGACAGATTCAACTATGGTTTGAATATGTCGGGTGCTTACACAACCCGCGACAACCCGCGTGACCGTTACAACGCACAGAGCCCTTTCTATAGTATCCTGAACAACAGACCTTACACTACTCCATACGAAATGGATGCCGACGGCAATGTGGTGTTGGATCAATACGGTGACCCAAAATTCAATACAGCAGTCAACGCAACCAGCTACGCTGCTTTGGATGAACTGAAATATACAAATACAGAATACAGAAACCTGAGATTGTTCGGTTCCGGATTTATGGCTTTGGAAATATTCAGAAATGTGACTGCCCGTACAACCTTTGGTTTGAACTATGACAGAGCACAAAACGAATCTTTCGGTCAGCCTCGTTCAATTCTTTCTGACCTATTGGGTTACGGAGGATGGAAATGGGATTCAAGCTCAGACCGTTTGGACTACAACTGGAGAAATGAGGTGGCTTATGTAAACAGCTGGGGCGAACACAGCTTGAGAGCAACCTTGGGTTCTGAGTACATTAACGAGAATAACTATTACAACCTGATTAACTCAAGAGGTTATCCTAACAATATTCAGGATGTACAAGTTCTTGGAACAGTTATCCCTGCGGATACTTATACCAACCGTTGGGAGTTGTCAAGATTTGGTTATCTTGGGGTTGTTAATTATGACTATGATAAGAAATACTTCTTGGATGTTTATGCGAGAAGAGACGGAACTTCATTGGCCGGGCTCGACAATCAGTACGGATTCTTCTGGGGTGCGTCTGTTGCATGGGACCTTGCCAGAGAAAACTTCTTGAGTGATAAATCTTGGTTAGATGCATTCAGATTGTCTGCTTCTTATGGTGAAAGTGGCGATGACAGCGGTTTGGCTCGGTATTCAAACATCCTGAAAATCTTCCAAAGCAACCATCATGGAACACCTTATTCATATGTAAGTACAACCATTCCTAACAGAGATGTTACTTGGGAAAACAACAAAAAACTGAATTTGGGTCTTGACTTTGGTTTCTTCAACAAACGATTGACAGGTAGCTTTGCATATTTCAATGACAAAAGAACAGACTTCCTCTTTGTAGATACCATGGCACCGGAAGTTGGTTCTCCATCTGTGACTGTAAATGCTGGTGAACTTGAAAACTCAGGTATTGAATTTGCATTGAACTACGATGTTCTTAAATCAAAAACAGGATTGAACTTGTCGGTTTATGGTAATGTGACCAATATAAAATACACCATCAACGAACTTGCAAATGGTGAAACAGAAATTTTCCCTTCCGGTACATTTGAATCAATGATTCACAGAGTTGGTGAAACTCCATATTCATTCTACATGGTTCGTTATTACGGTGTTGACCCTGATACCGGTCAAGCGATTTATTTGGACAAAGACGGCAACCAAACCACTACTTACAGTGCTGAAGATATGGTATTGCTTGAAGGCAAATCACCACTTCCAACACTTTATGGTGGATTCGGTTTGAACGCTGAGTACAAAGGATTCAACCTGAGAGCTGATTTCAATTATCAAAGCGGTGCTTATATGTACAACAACACTTACTTTGATTTGATGAATCTTGCGCCGGGTGCAACCAACAACCACCATGTGGATGCATTCAACTACTGGCAAAATCCGGGTGATACCAATGTATGGCAGGCACCTTCAGCAGAAGGATTCAGATATTCTGATTTGTTCCTTGAAAAGAGTGACTATGTATTGTTCAGAAGCTTGGAATTGGGTTATTCTTTCGACAAAAAATTGTTTGAAAGACTGCCAATCTCAGGATTCAGAGTTTTCGTACAAGCACAGAACCTTGCGCTTTGGACCAAATACCATGGTAATCCGATTGTCGGCACCGGTTCTTCCGAGAGCAGTAATGTCAACAATACTGGATATGTTTCGGGTGCATTCACCGCATGGTCTTACCCATTGTCCAGAGTATATACTCTTGGTCTAAACATTCAATTCTAAATTATTAAAAGATGAAAAAGATATTCAAATATTTTTTGACAGCCACATTGGCATTTGCCTTTATTGGTTGTGAAAGCGATGAACTAGAACAGTTGCCTCCAGGTGATGCGATTTACGAATACTATTTCCTGTCGCCTGAGGAATTTGAATCAGCCATCAGAGGTGCATACATGTCCTTCTTTACCAGCGGGTTTTTCTCTGATGAAGCAGGAATCATTAAGACAGGAGACATCCTTGCTGACAATGTGATTTTTAATCCGGGCGGAAGAGGTACAGGTTTTACCGGTGCCAACTGGCTGTATGATTCAGGAACGGGAGCTCCTACCCAGATTTATTCAGCGGCTTATCAGATGATTTACAGATGTAACGCCATATTGGCCAACATCGACAATCTTGATGATGCTGACTTCCCTAACAAAGCTCAAATCAGAGCCGAAGCACTTGCTTTGAGAGGTATTGCACATTTTGAAGCCGCAAGAAATTATATCAAAATCCCTACCCAGGGGGCTGATGCAAATTCTTTCGTGGGAATTCCTTATGTAACCGAATTCGACCCGTATCTGGAGCCTGCAAGAGAAGCTTCTGTTGCAGTGGTATATGACAAAATCATTGCTGATTTGGAAGCAGCTCTTCCCGATATTCCTACGACTTCAGAAAACAAATTCAGATTGAACCAAAATTCTTTCAAAGGTATTTTGTCAAGAATCTATCTGTTTGCAGGTAATTACGACAAAGTAATCGAGTACGCTACTCCTGTTGTTGCAGCCGTGCAACCAGCACCCAGTGCTTCGCTTAAGAACTATTGGAGATCGAATGATGATACCGGAGTTTTGTTACAGACAATTGCTGAAGTTGGTGACCCAGTTATCGGTATCAACTACAGCCAAGGTACAGGTCCTACCATGGTAGCAGAATATACAGTTGACAAAGCATTCCATGATTTGTTCGACCCTGTTACTGAGAAAGACAGATACGAAGCTTCTATTGGTAAAAACAACTCGCTGAATATTTATTTTGTGAACAAATACATGCAAAGCATCATTGGTTTTGGATTGCACCACGGTAGATATTTAAGAGTTGAAGAGGTTATCCTTAACCTTGCAGAAGCCCAGTACCTGAACGAACAGCCAGGTGCTGCATTGACCACTCTGAATATATTGAGAGATGCAAGATACACTTCGTACGCAGGTGGTGAATCAGGTGATGCATTGTTTGACGCAATTCAACTTGAAAGAAGAAAAGAATTGTGTTTTGAAGGCGATCGTTGGTTCACTCTGAAGAGACTTCAAGGTGTACCGGGCATTCCTGCGGTATATTCGCAAGGTGTTCAGCGTTCAGGAAACGGAGAAATGGCTGACGGAACAGGTACATTGCCTGTGAACCTCAATCTTGCCCCAGGTGCAAGAGAATGGCAATTCCCGATTACCCAATCGCACATGATTCGTAATCCGAATATGACCCAGACACCCGGATATTAATATTCGGTTGTATAATAACAAAAACCCGTTCTTTTGGACGGGTTTTTTTATTCAGCGAAATTTTTGGTTTAAATTTGCGTTGTCTAATATTGTTTATGAAGAATCTGCTCTGTCTATTGTTGCTTATTGCTGCGCTGACTCAAACTGCTGCACAAATCAATACCGAACCGGAGGACAGAGAGGCCATTCAGGATTCACTGCAGAATTTTAGCGCAAGAGAACCGGCCAATGACAGCCTAAAGGTACACCGTCCGGTCATCACGGATTATGTGTATTGGAGAGAAAATGATTTTGCACCCACTGTCATCGACACCACACTCACTATTCAAAGGTTTTATCTACAGAATTATACTCAAAATGATGTTTTTGGAAAGATGTATTTTTCCAACTATGGACAAACATTTAATCCACTCGAATTTCAACCCAATAAATTTAGATTGCATCTACTGCCGACAGGGAAATCATTCAATTATCTTTTCCCAGAAGACATCAAATACTATGATGTGAAAACCCCGATGACCGAACTGCTCTTTGAAAACGGACTGAAAGAGGGCCAGTATCTGTCCACCACTTTTGCCCACAATCTTACTGCTCGATTGAATTATTCGGTTCGTTACCGCGGACTGCGCTCAGTGGGAAGGTACAAAAACAATCTTGCCGCCAACAATGCATTCGTTTGCACCCTCAATTATCATTCACAAAACGAAAGGTTTAAACTCTGGACGCATTTCGCCTCTCAAAATATTGACAACCAAGAAAATGCAGGAATCAGTGATTTGAATGAATTTGTTTATGACGACAGCCTTAGAACCACCAACCGTCAGAACATTGCCGTCAATCTTGAAAATGCTTATACCGAATTTGATTCAAGAAGAATTCATATCGGGGGCAGTTATGGATTCTTTGGGCTTGCAAAATCGGATTCCACACAGCTGAATGCACCACTTGTATTTAAAAATATTTTTACTTACGAAAAACAAAAATATTTTTACAGAGAAAAACAAAACGAAACCTATTATCAAAGTTCTGTCTTTGACGATGTAAGCAGGAGAAATCTGAAAAGTTTTGAAACCCTTCAGAATACCTCAACTTTGCAGTTCAAATGGGGTGAAAAATTGCTTGTGGAATCGGGGCTTCGTTATGAAAATGTCAAGTTGTACGAAGAAAAGCTTTTGGAGCAGGGATTGATTAATATTCCCAAACAGTTGGATGACCATTTATTGGGTGTGGTCGGCCGATTTTATTTTGATTGGAACGATAAACTTAAACTTTTGGCGGACGCAGAATACAAATCGGGAGAATTATTTAAGAACCAGTACCATGTGAATGCAGAGCTCGATATTCAACCGCTGGGTGGTTACCATCTGATTGCCGGCGCAATGATGGAATCCGCTTTTCCATCGATGAATTTGTATTATCACCAAAGTTTTTACAAAGATTTTAACTACTACAATTATAGTTTTGATAACACCAATACCCGTCAACTGTATGCACGGCTGGATTTTGAGAAATTCAACACAAGGTTCAGCGGTCATCTGTACAACATCGAGAATTATGTGTATATGGACACCGATTTCAGACCCAAACAGCTCAAGGCAGGTATTTCGATTTTTCAAATCAGAGGCGATATATTGATTCCATACCGTAAATTCAATCTGAGTGCGACCTTGCAATACCAAAAAGTCACACAAAATTCAGATTTCCTACCGCTTCCTGATTTGATTGGCAGAGCAAGTATTTATTGGCAGGACAAAATGTTTGACGGGAAGGCGGAGGTGCAAATCGGGTTGAATGGAAATTACTTCACAGAATTTCAATCCAGAGAATTTTTTCCGGTCATTAATGAGTTTATGCTACAGCGTACAAATCCTGATTTTGGAATCCAGAAAATCGGTGGGTTTCCGGTCCTGGATTTTTTTCTGAACATGAAAGTGGAACGGATGATTATTTTTCTGAGGGCAGATCACTTCAACGCACTTTGGGGAGAAAACAATTATTACAGCGCACCTTTCACGCCTTTCAGAGATTTCAAAATTCAACTCGGTCTCAAGTGGTATTTGTTTACTTGAGAAAATTTGAAGCTTGCATTTGATGGTTCAAATCAGTCAAAATTCTCATAAGAATAATGACCAATGATTTTGTAAG
>JAQVKJ010000032.1 GCA_028694715.1 Weeksellaceae bacterium
TTATCAAAAATCAACAAAGTTTATATCAATTGTTTACATATGTAAAGAATCAAGACATCCGTAATTTTGGTATTGACTATTTTAGCTGTCGGAAATTATTTTTCTTCCGTGATGGCTTTTCTGAATTCAAAAAAAACCTAAAAGTTAATCAAGTACAACCAACCTGATTTTCGTAGAAAAGCTGTTACGGAAGTTTTATTGACAAATCATTTGATTCAATTCGATTCAAACAAACCAACAAAACGAAGAATGAGATAATCAGCCTGAAATCGATGCATTTCAGAAATTAAACCACAAAAAAACAGTCATCCAAGGGACGACTGTTTTTTTATTTGTGCTCGCGACCGGATTCGAACCGGTACATCCGTACGGACACCACCCCCTCAAGATGGCGTGTCTACCAATTTCACCACGCGAGCAAAAGATTTGCAAAAATAACAAAATTGCTCAAAGAAATAAGCCTTTTTTTATCATATTCAAAAAACGGATAGATTCCCTTTTGAATTGCTTTATCTCCAGCCTCCACCAATGGCTTTGTACAGACGGACAATCGCATTCAGTCTTCCGTACTCTGCATTGATTAGATTCAGTTGAGCATTCAATGCATTTCCTCTTGCAGTCAGCACATCAAGATAAGTGGCCATGCCATACTTGAGTAGCTCTTCCGAATAATCGGTCGCCTGATTGTATGCCTTATATTCATTTTCTTTAAGTTCAATTTTTTGATTATTGGTTTCGTAGGTGTACAGTGCGTCAGAAACTTCTCGGCTTGCATTGAGGATGGTTTTCTTGTAATTCAGCAAGGCTTGTTCCTGCTGTGCCTGTCTGACTTCATACTGGGTTCTGATTTGACGGCCGTTCAGTATAGGCTGGGTCAGTGAACCAATCAAGGCAGCGAAAAGCGAATTGGCACTAAACAATTGGTCGAATTCGAGACTTTGCAATCCTCCGTTTGCATTCAGTCTGAGTGATGGATAAAAATTGCTTCGGGCGGCATTGGTCAATTCAAATGCAGTTATCAGACCGTACTCGGCCGCCATCACATCCGGTCGGTTGCTCAGTAATTCCACCGGGACACCTGTGCTGAGTTCTTCGTTCAAACTCTGCTCAGCCAGTTTGTTTCTCTCGATGCTATGTGGATTTTCACCCATCAATAGACTCATTGCATTTTCGGTCAAATGAATTTGATTTTCTGTATCTACCAGCAATGATTGAGTGTTCAGCAATTGCGCCTCGGTTTGTTTCACAGCCACCTCGGTCACATTTCCTGCTTCTTTCAATAATTTCATCGTTTCAAGTCCTTCCTCCTGATTTTCCAATGTTTCCTGAATGATTCGTTTTTGTTCATCCAACGCAAGCAGTTGGTAATAATATCCGGCCACACTGGCTACCAACTCAGACTTGATTGCCTGATGCGCAGCCAAGGTTTGCAGGTGAGTGGCAACTGCCGCTTTTTCGCCGCTTCTTATTTTTCCCCAAATATCAGCTTCCCATGACAGTCCCAGAGACAATTCATACTGATTCAAATCCGTTCTATTGTCAAGACTGATTCCCTGTGAGCCGTTGAGCGAAGGATTGCTGTATGTATAGGAAGCATTTCCGTTGAGCATTGGGAAATAAGCAGCTTTTCCTTGCTTGAGATAGGCTTGTGAAATGTCAATGTTTTTCAAAGCAATTCTGATATCCAAATTATTGTCCAATGCAGTTTGAATATATTTTGATAATTGGTTGTCGGTGAACAATTGTTGCCACGAAATTCCGGCCGAACTCAAACTGTCTTGTGCAATCCGGTCGGTTCTGAAGGTTTCTTCACTGATGAGCGCCTTTTCATTTCGCTGGTATTCTTTTACGGCCAAACATGAATGAAGCACTGTCAGTACGAATACAAGGATGAGATATTTTATATTTTTCATTGTAAATTTTCTTTGATTTGATTCTTCTCAAATTTCATTGGACTGATTTTTTCCTGTAACCATTGAAAAACCACAAAAAGCACAGGAATGTTGAACACTCCGACAATGGTACCAACCAGCAGACCAAATGCAGCTCCGGTGGCAATCGAACGGTTGCCTATATAACCAACTCCAGAAGCCATTACCAGTGGCATAATTCCAAGAATAAACGCAAAAGAGGTCATCAAAATTGGACGGAACCTTGCCTTGGCCCCATTGAGTGCAGCAGAAGCTATGCTTTCTCCGTGTCTTCTCCGTTGTATAGCAAATTCCACAATCAGAATCGCATTTTTTGCCAGCAATCCGACGAGCATAATCAATGCAATCTGAAAATAAATATTGTTTTCAAGTCCTGCCAGTTTCTGAGCCCAATATGCACCCATTACTCCTCCCGGCAGTGACAGCAGAACCGAAAGTGGCAGCAAATAACTTTCGTATTGGGCAGACAATATAAAATAAACGAAAATCAAACAGAGAATAAAAATAAGCAGAGTCTGATTTCCTGATTTGATTTCCTCACGACTAAGTCCCGAAAAATCAATGTCATAACTGGTCGAGAGTGAGCTTGCGCTAACTTCTTGTATGGCGTTCAACGCATCGCCAGTACTGAATCCTGGATTGGGTGCACCCGATACTTTTGCTGATGTAAATAGATTAAAACGAGTAATATTTTGAGGTCCGTATATTCGTTTCAATGACATGAATTGAGTGATGGGGGCCATTTCACCCGAACTTGTTCTAACAAAAATTTTCTGTAAGTCATTTTCGTCTGCTCTGTCCTCCGGCAATGCTTGAAGCATCACTCGGTATTGCTTGCCGTAACGGGTGAAATCGGCTGCGTAAATCCCACCAATATAACCCTGAAGCGCATTAAAAATGGAACTAACAGAAACTCCGGATTGTTTGGCCCTCGGGATATTTAGTTCAATTTCATATTGTGCATAATTGGTGTTAAATGAAGTTTGAGCATACTGAATTTCGGGTCTTTTCATCAGTTCGTTGATGAAACCCTGAGTGGCCTGGTCAAAATTGGTGAGTTCACCCCCGGATTTGTCGAGTAGATTTAGTTCAAATCCAGACGAAACCCCAAAACCGGGTACGCTTGGTGGAGAAAAGAAAATCATTTTTGCTTCAGGCATTTGAGAAGCCAGCGCAAACAATTGTCCTGTAATTGCATCAGTGGACATGCTTGGGTCTTTTCGTTCTTTGAATGGTTTGAGCGAAATCATTGCCATCCCATAGTTGGATCCTTGTCCCGAAACAAAGCTGAAACCTGATACAAGTGTTATGACTTTGATTCCAGGAATCTGCGAGGCTTTCTGATAAAATTCTTCTTGTACAGCCGTCACTCTGTCGGCAGATGCCCCAGAGGGAAGTTCAAAGTTGCCCATGATAAATCCACGGTCCTCATTCGGAACGAAACCGCTGGGCATGGTTTTGTTTGCCACGAAGATTCCGAGTCCACAGAGCGCAAGTATCATAAAAGTCACCCATTTGTGTCTGATTAGAAAACCGAAGCTTTTTGTGTACGCCTGAGTCACCGACTTGAATCCTGAGTTGAAAGCACTGAAAAAACGCTTTAAAAGGTTTTTCTTTTTGTCATTGTTTTCGTGTTGTGGTTTGAGTACAAGTGCGCAAAGTGCTGGGCTGAGCGTAAGTGCGTTTATGGCTGAAATGACTATTGCCACGATGAGGGTAATACCAAATTGTTGATAAAACACCCCGGTGGGTCCTTGTATGAAAGTGACCGGAATAAATACGGAAGCCATAACCAATGTGATGGACACGATGGCGCCCGCAATTTCTTTCATTGCTTCGTAAGTAACTTCTTTGCCCGATCGCTTTTCTTTTTCAATTTTGGCGTGCACCGCCTCAACGACGACTATGGCGTCATCTACCACAATACCGATGGCAAGAACTAGTGCAAACAATGTCAAAAGGTTGATGGAATAACCAAACAGATTCAGGAAGAAGAAGGTGCCTATGATTGAGACCGGGACGGCTATCAAAGGTATCAATGTTGAGCGGAAATCTTGCAGGAAGATAAATACTACCAGAAAAACCAGAATGAAAGCTTCGATTAGTGTTTCAATCACTTTTGAAATCGATTCACTCAAAAATTCATTGGTGTCAAAGACGACCAAATATTCCAAACCATCAGGCATGTTTACCGAAAGTTCACTTAGTTTTTGTTTTAATTCATCAATGATTTCCTGCGCATTTGAATCCGGTGTTTGATAAATGGCCATGGCGACTGCGTTCATTCCGTTCATTTTGGAATAACCTACATAGCTTTGTGCACCGAGTTCAATCTCTGCAACATCTTTTAGATAGAGAATTTCGCCGTTTGGAAGTGCCTTGAGTACGATGTTTTCATATTGACTCTCATCGCTGTATTTTCCACTGTATCTGATGATATAACTAAAGGTTTCACCACTGTTTTCTCCAAAAGTACCTGCGGCAGCTTCCAAGCTTTCTTCATTAATGGCTGAAGTAACATCGGCCGGAACAAGACCGTAATTTGCCATTTTTGCCGGGTCAAGCCAAATACGCATGGCATAATTTCTACTGCCGAAAACATTCGCGTCACCCACACCGGAAACCCTTTGTACTTCAGGGACTATATTGATGTTCATATAGTTTTGGATATATGTCCGGTCAAATTCGTTGGAAGGTGAGTAGAAGGTCACGAACATCAGCGCACTTGTTTGTTGCTTCTGGGTCACGACCCCGGTACGGTTTACCTCTGCTGGCAGGAGTGGTGTAGCTCTTGCTACACGGTTTTGGACATTCACCGAGGCAATGTCCGGGTCAACGCCTTGTTTGAATAGTATTTGAATACTGGCAGAACCTGTGTTGGTAGCTGTAGAGCTGATGAAATCCATTCCTTCTACACCATTGATTTGTTCTTCAAGCGGAATGATGACACTTTCGAGTACGGTTTGGGCATTGGCTCCTGGATAAGTGGCCCTCACCTGAACGGTGGGCGGTGCGATTTCAGGGTATTGTGTGACTGGCAGTGAGGAAATTCCCAAAATACCGAGAATCACGATTATGATTGAGATGACCGTGGAGAGAACAGGTCGTTCTATGAAGGTTTTTAACATCTTTAATTCTTTTTACATGACTGGTTTAATGATTATAATCGAGTCGAAATCAACTTTTTCAGGTGTAACGGCAGCTCTGTTTCTCAATTGTCCCAGACCTTTTGCAGCTACCAAATCTCCTTTGTCTAATCCAGAAGTAAGAATCGCGACATTGTTTACCCTGTTGCTCACTTCGACTGGTGTTGAAAAAACTGTGTCATTTATCACCTTATAGACATAAATGATTCCTTGTTGCTCGTAGGTAGAACTTTCAGGAACAGTCAACACATCTTCGAAGTTCTGCGGTATTTTAATTAGACCGCTGTTCCCGTTTGTCAGTATTCCGTTTGAATTATTGAAAGTGGCTCTGAACTGTATTGTACCAGTGCTTGGATCAATTTGGCCGGTAACGGTTTTAATGACTCCTTTTTCATCGTATGTTTTGCCGTTGGCCAGCACCAGTTCTACTTCTGGAAGATTTGAAAGTTTTTCTTTGACGGTTTTGCCTTCGGTTTCTTCAAGGAAATTCAAATATTCGGCTTCACTCATTGAGAAATACGCATAGACTTCAGAGGTTTCCGACACCGTTGTAATCGGCGTAGGGTCAGAGGGTCCCACCAAACTTCCTTCTCTGAAATTGATGGTACCGATAACACCAGAAACTGGGCTTTTTACCACTGCAAAATCCATATTGGCCTGAATGGCATTGAGTCCGGCTATCGCCTGTTGTTCTGCAGCCTTTGACTGTTCAAGCTGTCCTTTGGCTCTGGCCAGATTTGCTTTTGCGGTTTCCAGTTGCACACTGCTGATGACATTTCTCTCCACCAGTGGTATGAGTCTATCTACTTCCACCTGTGCTGCATTGACGCTTGCTTCTGCGGCACTGACATTTGCACGGGCAGCATTGATGGCAGAACGGGCAGCGTTTGCATTTTGCGACTGTACGTCGGTTTCCAATCTGAATAGGGTTTGTCCGGCAGATACTTTTTGTCCCTCATCAACAAAAACTTCTTTGATGTAACCAGAGATTTTTGCTCGTACTGCATTGTTTACTTTGCCTTCTATATTGACAGGAAAGCTGGTGTAACCTTGCACATCTCGGCTGGAGACTTCAACCACTGGAATGACCGGTGGCGATGGTGCATATTGTTCTTGTTTATTATTGCAAGAAAGCAGCGTACTGATTGCAACAACTATTGTGAGAAATGTATTTGTTTTCATTTTGTTGTTTATGCGTTTATGTGATTGATTTTAATTTTTCTATTGTATTTTCGAGTTGTTCGATGGCCAACTCAAGATGCTCTGTATAAATATTTGATTTGAGGATGCCCGGGTCGTCAGCTTTGCCAGTGATTTCCAGTTTGTATTCTCGTATTCTGCGGGCGAGATTCTTTTCTTTGTTCAACATGTCTTGAATCTTTTGCAGGCGCAATGTGATGTTGTAGGGTACAATTCTGTACAATCTTTTTCGGTCTTCAATTTTGCTGAAATATTCAATCTCCTTGATTTGTGTAAGAAACCCAAGACTGTTTGAAATTGAACTTTTGCTCGCCTTAAAGGTTGCTGTCAGCTCATCGAATGTCACTCCTTTTCTTCCACAGTCCAGTAGTATATATGCATAAACTTTACTGGTCAAAGGCGGGAAATTCAGACTGAGTTCAAAATACGCTGATAAGTCTTTGAGCAATTGTTTTTTCGTTTCGTTCATCATTGAATGAAAAAAGTAAAAATTCGGCAACAAAGATACAATTAGTTCGGTTGTTGTAAAACAAACCGAATTAAAGAAATCATAAATTTTTAATTTTTGAATTTATTATCATATATCAATTTTTAACCGATGTTTAATCAATAAATTTGCATCATAACCTTAAAAAAATATAATTATGTCAGTAAATTGGAAAATTGATCATGCCCATTCAGAGGTACAGTTCAAAGTGAAACATATGGTCATCTCTACAGTAAGTGGTGAATTCTTGGATTTTGACGCACAAGCAGAAACAGTGGATGAGGAATTCAGCAATCCCAAATTTGAATTTTCAGCAAATGTTGATTCCATCAACACCAAAAACGAACACAGAGACAATCATTTGAAAAGTGATGATTTCTTTAATTCAGCCGATTATCCTGAATTGACTTTCAAAGGCAACAAGTTGACAGGCAATGCCCTTGAGGGCGAAATTACCATCAAAGGTGTGACAAAGCCAATTGTGCTTGATGCGGATTTTGGCGGTGTAATTAACGATATGGAAGGTAACAAAAGGGCAGGTTTTGAATTCTCGGGCAAGCTAAACAGAAAGGATTTCGGGCTGAACTGGAGTGCAACAACAGAAGCCGGTGGATTGGTTGTGGCCGATGATGTGAAACTTCTCATCAACCTTGAATTTGTAAAACAGTAAACTCATAGTTTTCTACCAAAACTGCTGCCCGCTTGCTGATGATTGGAGCGGGTGGCTTTTTTTTGATATTAAACAACAGCTTTAATTAAGCATTGTATTTTTTAATTTTGTAGATTGATTATCAGGTGTTTGATGGCTTTAACTTCATTGTATTCTTCAATTTATAAATCCTGCTGATCTAAGATTCTTTGGCTTCCATTTCCTTCAGAATCTGTTGAACATTTTCCTCGGTGCTTGTGAGTTTCTCTTTGCATATTTTGATTAATTCTGCGGCGCGACCGACTTTCTCTGACAGTTCGTCCACAGAAATTTCACCTTCTTCAATTTCACTGACGATGGTTTTCAGTTCATCAAATGCGGCTGTGTAATTCATTTTTTCATTCATGATTTTTTGTATTAAGTATGGTTTCTACCCTGCTGACGATTTTTCCTTCAAAAAGCAAAGTTTCAATTGTGTCTCCCTTTTTGATGTCTATGGCTGATGTCATCGATTTTCCGTTAAGCAAACTGATGCTGTATCCTCGTTTCAATACATTTTCGGGTCTCAGATTTTGTACATTTTTCTCAATGTAACTGAGTTGCTGTTGTTGCTTTTTTATGTAGTCTGCCGATTTCTCATTGATCCGTTGTCCGAATCTCATCAATGCCGAATGTTCTTCTCTGATTTGTCTGAATGCAATTTTACCACTGTGTTCGGTTTGTATTTTCAAACCCAACTTGGCTTGATTCAGAATCGACAAGCTGTTGCTATGAATTTTCACCATAGCATTTTTTATTTCGCTTTTGTTTTTTTCAATCAGGCTGACACTGTCTGATCTGAATAGTTTTACCAGATTTTCAAGCGATTTATTTTCTCTTTCTAAGATATTTCTGGACTGAGTGATGATGGATTTCTCAGCCTCCAGAACCGGAACTGAAAAATCGTGAAATTTCTGTATCAGAAATTCGCCGAGTTTGGTGGGGGTGATATGGTTTGAATGGGCAACCATTTCTGCTACGGTTTCATTGGTTGAATGACCGATTCCGGTCAATACCGGTAGCGGAAACGAAGCGATTTCTCTTGCCAGATGATAATCGTTGTAACAACTCAGTCCAACTTCGCCTCCACCACCACGGATGATGGCAGCAGTATCAAAATGATGTCTGAGCCGTTTGATCATTCTCAATTGCCCGATCAGTTGCTCTGCAGCTTTGTCTCCCTGAAGCAGTGAAGGAAAGAGCATATGAAAAAAGCTGTAATTCCAATCGTTGTGGTCAATGATTTTAACAAAATCGGCATAACCCTTGCTGGTTTCCACCGAAATCACAGCGATTCTTTGTGGCAGCAACGGAAGTTTTAGGCTTTTGTTACTGTTAAAAATTCCTTCTTGTTTCAGTTTTTGTATGCTAAGTTGTTTTTCTTTTTCCAGATCTCCCAAAGTAAAACTTGGGTCTATGTCCTGAATCCAGAGCGACAGTCCATATTTTGTGTCAAAAGTAAT
>JAQVKJ010000033.1 GCA_028694715.1 Weeksellaceae bacterium
TGTCAAAGAAATCAGTCGAAAAAATGATTTTCGTGTGATTTCTTTGACATTGTTCAAAATTTATTCTGGCAAATTAATGAAAATGCACAATTGTACAAAACTCAATATTAATTTTGGTTCAAAACCTTCAATAAAAAATCGTAGAAATACCAACAATCTCAACGGGATATTAAAGAAGGACTGATAGAAAGTAAACTTTTCCAAAGTTCAAAACTTTGAAAAAGTTTCTATGAATAAAATTCCGATTCCTCTATGGAATTCAGGATTGCTGCTCCTTTAATTTCTTTTCTCTCGGTCGAATGATCAAACGGTCATAAATGCTCAATGAAATAATGGAGAAAAGTCCAATGCCTACAATGACATACCAAATTTTATTAGGGTTGTAAGTGTTCCACAGCATTTCTGTCATTTCCCAATGCCCCAAACCTAACTTCTGCTCGGCCAAAGTGAAATATTCGTTTTTGGAAAAAGCCAAAGGCACTTCTGAAACATCAATTCCTTGTTGACTTGAATATTCTAAAAACGAATTGCGTATTTCTTCCCATTCTAACTTTTCCTCTTTCAAACCAAATTTCTCTTCAAATTCAGTCAATGGCATATTCAATACTTTTGCTCCAGCTGTCGAGAATTGCTCTGGATTGACTACATCTGGCATTTCTATATTTCGGGTATCCATTTCTTTTTGAAGCAATGAAAGTTTATCGGACCACGATTGATATAAATTTCCAGAAATAAATCTTGTTACAAAATAACTTACCGCGACAGGCAAAAAATAGGTTCCTTGGTACAAACCTTCTTTACCTTTGGGCGTAATCAGAGCAATAAATGATGAAACCGTTGGGCTGGACATCATTTCTCCAATCGCAAAAATCATGGTTCCTATGATAGTAAACCAAACATTTCCTGAATAGAAAGTCAGACCGATACCAATCGTTGCAATGACTGCGCCTCGAATTACGGCACTTATATGTCGCATTTTAGTCACGAAATAGGAAACAAAAACTTGACATAAAACGATCATCAATGCATCGATTTGAGTAAACATTTCAGGTTTAATTTGGCCATCCAATGAGAGAATTCTTCCTAAGAACGGTATGTTTTCATTGAACCAAGCACTGATTGCAGAAGAATCCACCCAATCATCTATAAAGTTTGGTAAGGTGTTGAACAACTGATTGAACATCGTCCAAAACCCGACCATCAATAACAACAATACTCCCAAACGGATATCTTTAAGCGCAATGAAAATATTCACTACAGAATCTTTGATGGCTTTGCCTATCGAATCTTTTGGTTTTTCGACTTTGGATTCTTTATAAAAGAGAAGAAGAATGAGTAAATTAATTGTGATAACTACAGCTGCTTGGATAAAAATAATTTTCCAGCCCATAGAGTTTCTGAGTGATGAAGACAGGAATGGACCTATAAATCCACCGATATTTACCATTACATAAAATATCCCAAAACCTAATGTTCCCGTTGTTTCATCTGTGTTCCTTGCGACTATGGCCGAGGCAACGGGTTTAAAAAACGCTGCACCTATGGCGACCAACAAAAACACTATAAAGACTTGTGTAAAAGTATTCACCTCTCCCAAAAGATAATAACCAACTATCATGATGATATAAGCGATGACCAATGAAATCTTGTAGCCAATTCGGTCGGCAATTACACCAAAAAACAATGGCAACAAATACAATATTGCCACTATATCGCCCATGATTTTTCCTTTTTGGATATGGTCAAATCCCAATCCTCCAGTATCGGTTGAACCTACTAAATAAATGCTTAAAAGACCATATATTCCATACCAAGCCCAGCGTTCAAACAATTCCATCACGCTGGCAATCCAGAAGTTCTTGTTCAGTGACTGAATCGTTTGTCCGAAAGTTTTCTTGTTCTCTGCCATTTAATGTGTTTTTAAGATTTTTATATTTTTTGCTCGATTAGGAACATCAACCCTCAAATTTATAAATTAAGTTGAATGTTGAACCCTGTCGGCTGCCTTTTTTGCAAAATCACCAAAAACCACGCATCATAAAATAGGTGCTGATCCAGTAACCATTGATTTTGATAGCGTTTCTCAGGATTTTCTCCAAATATTTTGTATCGCCGAAGGCATGGTCGGTATTTCGTCCGTTGGTAACGATTCCGGATTTATACAGCGTGTAATCCGTTACATCTGTGAGCGATGAACGATTGTACCCCCAACCTGACTCCTGATTCCATGCCTGATGTTTGAATTTCAGCAAGGTATTGTAATATTTTTCTTTGATTTGAGAAAGCATTTGCGGATGATAATAATTCAATGAACTTTCGTCAAATACATTCTCTTTCAGATAGTAAAGCAAATGCTCTGAGGGTGCAATTTTCGCAGCAAAGTCTTTTAATAACTCATCATTTTCACTGTCCAATGCACGGATAAGTTCCGTTTTAAGTTCATCAAACGACCGGAATCCCCGGTGTGGATTCATTTCGATGGCTTCGGTGTGATAATTTCCATTTTCATCAATCACCCGCATTCTACCATTGTTAAAAGTCAAAGCCTGAAAAGTCGGTTGGTCATCGTAGGGATTCTCGTATTTGGGTTCGAAATTGGCAACTTCATCAAAAGTATCTTTGTTGATGAATTGATGATTTGCCCCGATAATTCGGTATTTGCCACCGGTTTTGGCTTTGTAGAGTTCCGCATAGGAAATGCGCTGCAATTCATCGTACTGAAAAGGGATTCTGATTTGATTTTTCAAATTCACCGTGCCATATTTTTTTCCTTTGGCTACAACAATTTCATGTTCATTGTCATTATTTTTATGGTAAACAAAATCCAAACTGATGTCATCGTACTGTATCGGAATGATGACTTCATTTTTTTCATTGATCAAACCGAATTTCCCGTTTTTCTTTACACTGTAGTAAGTAGATTCATCGAATGTAAAATATTGAATGATTTGGTCATAAACCATTGGCACGCTCAATTTTTCGGTTATTTCATTCAGTAAACCGTATTTTCCGTTTTTATCTTTCACAAACATTAGATAATTCCCGTTGGAACTAAACGGATTCAGCAATAAGTCTTCATCGTGCACATAACCGAATTCACTGATATTTTCGGGCAAAATCAATTGGTTGTTTTGGTCTAAAAAATTATAAGAACCTTCTTCTTTCTTTAGAATAGTGATTTTACTTCGCTCGGTATCGCTGTTCGTAATCCATTGGTATTCTGCCGGAATGATGACTTTCCCTTCTTTGTCATACAATCCGAATTTCATATCCTCACCGGGGGTTGCCACTTTCAGATAATCGTTTTCTACACCGACCCAATCAAATTCAATGGGAATGACGATTTCATTTTTCAGGTTGATGATGCCTGTTTTTTCTCCGGATTTCACTTATAATAATTCCCTGAAACCACCCTCATAAAAGGTGTTGATATCGTCATAAATCGGCGGAATGATAATTTTTCCTTCTTTATTGATGATGCCTTTTTTGCGGTCTTTGGTCACCCGCAAACCCAATCCGCTGAGTTGATAAATTCCAGTGTTGTCGTATTCAAACGGAACAATTTCTTTGCCTTTCAGATCGAATGCACCTTGCTTGTTGTTCTTTGTCGCCATCACAAAACCATAGCCGTCGGTCCTAACCTGACTGAATTCAAAATCGGTTTTCTGTTTGGAAGAAGTGAAATAAATACTAAACAAATCATTCTTCTTTGCCAAGATATATCCCATTACTTTTTCTCTGATAATTTCGTCGTTTTCAGGTGGATAAATCAATTCTCCTTCACTACTGACCAAACCCAATTTCCCATTCTTTTCAACCAGCATTTCAAAAGCATTCGTACTGTTCAGGTGTCTGAAATCGAATTGTGAAAATTTTTGTTGCGGATTTTTGTTTTTCGTTAGGCTCTGGGCAATGCTGTCATATTCAAACGGAACAACCACTTTATCTGTTACAAGTCCGAATTTCCCACCGGATTTTATGATGGTTGTATTGTGATAGAAGTTGGCATATTCCACTTTTCCGGGAAGTTTTTTTTCGGATTTATTAAACACCAATTGAACGCTGCCTTTTTTGTTTTGAACCAATGTGGCTGTTGAATTTCCACCTAAGATTTTGTCGTATTTTACAGACAACAAAGATTTGCCGTCATTTTGGAGCAAACCGTATTTATTTTTCTTTTTGACTAAATAATTTTGATTCAATACACGAATGCTGTCGTATTCCAATTTACCAATCAGTTCGCCTTTTTTGTCGGCTATGCCAAACAATCCGTTTTGTTCCACAATGAAACCGTTTCTGCCCGAAGAAATTTTGTCATAAACCGCTTCTTTCCGGGTATTGTCCGGAAAAACAAAACCGTATTTTCCGTCTTGTTGATAATAGCCGGCTTGGTCGGGATTTCTGTCCGGTACTCGTTCGGCAGGACTGATTTCCATACGCATTTCTTCTCTTGGCACCGGGACTTGTGCAAGGCTTGTTGAGAAAATCAGAAGTGTGCAGATGATAGAAAAATGTTTCATTGTAGGGTGCTGAAATTAATAAACGCCAAAGATATATAATTGAAAGACATCAAAGTAAAACGTTTGAAACTCTTTGGTTTTTTATTTCAGTAAATAATAACAAATGTCTTTTAGTCATTAGAATGTGATTTGGAAATTAAGTATGCTTTTTGTTGAAACTTTTCCAAAGTTCCGAACTTTGGCAAAGTTCAGTCAAAAAAAACAGGGTTTAAGAACTTCTTGAACCCTGTTTTTATATTTGAAATCAATAGTTTTTTCTAATGAATTCCCTTCATCGATTTGTTTAGGAAAGGTGAGAGAATCAGTAAGCCGACGCCTGAGGCGACCATCAGCATGGTGATGAATGGATAGAGTTCCCAATCATATTTGGTGAGTATATGTTCCAGCGTTGCGGCCAGATAATTACCCAGCGCAAAACTCGCCATCCAAACGCCCATCATGATGGAAACGATTTTGTGGGGCGAAAGTTTGGTTACCATCGACAATCCGATGGGTGAAAGCAGCAATTCACCACAAGTCAATAATACATAAACAACCACTAACCACATCGGGCTAACCAGCGTTCCGTCTTTGGCGTTGTTGGCCGCCATGGTCATGATGTAGAATGCAATCGCACCGATAAACATTGCCATTGCAAATTTAATCGGCGTTCTCGGATTCATTTTCTTTTGGGACAATTTGATCCAGAGAATCGAAAAAATCGGTGCCAATGTTACAATCGCAATGGGGTTTACATTTTGAAACCAAGTGGTCGGAATCTGGAAACTGCCAATCATTCTGTTGGTGTTTTCTTCCGCAAACAAGTTGAAGGTACCGCCTGCTTGTTCAAATCCTGCCCAGAAAACGATGTTGAAAAATGCGAGAATCAGGATGACAATCACCCTCGACCACTCTGTAGGTCCGGAAGTTCCTCGGAATATCGATAGTCCAATAAACAAGGCACCTGCGATTCCGAATACCCAGATGACAATGGAATGTACCAAATCATTGGTCGCACCCCAGAAGGCCATTACACCAAACACAACGGCTACATTTCCAAGGGTGTAGAGCAATATGTCTAACCAGTCTTTGCCGTTCAAATCATTCCTGCCTTCAGCAATTGCCTTTGGTGGCAACCCCAATCCTTCGAGCGTATTTCTCCTGAAATGAAACCAAAGCACACCAATCAGCATACCGACTCCGGCAGCGATAAATCCCCAAGGCCACCCGACCTTTTCACCCAAAGTTCCTGCAACAAAAGGCGACAAAAATGCACCGATGTTGATTCCCATATAAAAAATGGTGAAACCACCGTCCTTGCGTGGGTCGTCATTGTCGTATAAATCACCTACGATGGTCGAAATATTGGGTTTGAAAAATCCATTTCCTAAAATCAATACGCCCAAACCAAGATAGAAAAAGTGTTTTCTTTCGTCCAATCCCTGCATGAAAAATTCGCTAGAACTCGCTGCCAGCATAAACTGCCCGATGGCCATGGTGATACCACCGATGAGAATCGATTTTCGTTGGCCCAGAATTTTGTCTGAAAACCAGCCACCTAAAATCGGTGTCAAATAAACCAAAGCAGTAAATATTCCATAAACAGCAAGTGATTCCGTTCTGTCCATACCAAAACCGCCGGTCACCAACTGTGCCGTTAGAAACAAGGTAAGCAGCGCACGCATTCCGTAGTAGGAAAACCTTTCCCACATTTCGGTAAAAAACAAGCTGTATAGCCCTTTCGGGTGTCCCTTTGTTGGAGGATTTTTGTCGAAATCCTCAAGTGTTGAAGTGTTGTCGCTCATGTTTTAATTATTAAGTTCCTAATGTTAATTTCCGCAAAAATTGTCTGTGCCGAGGCAGAGAATTTATTTCATTGTAAAACCCAAAAGTAATCAAAATCATCAAAACCAATTGATTTTATTTTCAGATGGGTTGTTAATCGCTTATTTATACAAATTCCCACATCATTTTGCTCAGCCTTTTGTTGGTACTTTAGGCTGATTGCAAAACCGGGAAAATTATCGGATGCCGTGCATCATTTTCTTCAGTAAGGGTGTGAGCAACAGCAAAATGAGGGCGGCGGTCCAAGGCAATGCTGCAAAAATTCCAAAGAAATGCGACATCGAGTATTCTGTACTGATTTTATCAATCAATCCACCCAATTGTGAACCTGTGAAATTTGCAATTGCTGAGGACGCAAACCACAATCCGAATACCAATCCGATGAGTTTTTTGGGCGACAGTTTACTGACATATGACAAACCTACCGGCGACAAACAAAGTTCTCCCGTGGTATGGAAGAAATAGGCGGCAATCAGCCAAACCATGCTCACCGACGCAGTTGCGGCACCCTGCGGAATGTCCTTGCTTCCGTATGCCAACACCACAAATCCAACACCCAATAGGAACAAGCCCATCGCAAATTTCACAGGTCCCGACGGATTCCAAACCTTTTCCCAAATCTTGCTGAAAACCGCTGCCAGTGTGATGATGAAGAATGCATTCAAAATCTGGAACCAAGAAGCCACAACTTCTGTTTCAAATGCAGTAAATTCTCTTTGAATTTTCCAGATGCCCAAAAACCAGATGATGACAAAACTAATCATGGTGGCAATGATGGTCGCCGGATATTGTTGCATCATTTTCCTCGCCAATCCAAATAAAACAAGACTCACAATAATCAACGGGAACAAGTCAGTGCGGCATCTACCCATTTGAAAATGACAGCCGCATTGCCGTCCAATACCCTCTGGGTATAATCCAATGCAAAAATGTTCATCGAACCACCGGCCTGCTCAAACGAAAGCCAGAAAAATATACTGAAGAAAATCAATACTCCAATCACAATCAAACGGTCGCGAATGACTTTGGGATTGGTTTCGTCCTCTTCATTTTTGTTTAGGTCCTCACCGCCGATTTGACCGATTTCATCCGTTGTTTCGCCCTGAACGCTTAGCATTCTCGGATCCAATCCGATGCGCCCGAAATAAGTTCTTGCAAAATAAAATTGCAGCATCCCAAAAAACATAAATACCCCGGCCAAGCCAAATCCGTAATGCCAACCGATTTTTTCGCCTATATAGCCACAAAGCAACATTCCTAAAAATGCACCTGCATTGATTCCCATATAAAAAATGGTATAACCTGCGTCTTTTTTGGAGGAGTTGTCCGGATACAATTGTCCGACCATGGTGGAAATATTGGGTTTAAACATCCCGTTGCCCAAAATCAAAAGCCCCAGCCCGATGAAGAAGAAATTGTTGTTGACCGTTTCCAGTGCCATGGAGGCATGCCCCAAAGTCATCATCAAGGCTCCGATCAGAATCGCTTTTCGGTAACCGGTGAGTTTGTCGGCAATGATTCCGCCCAAGATTGGTGTCAAATAGACAAAACCGGTGTACCAGCCATAGAGGTTCATCGCTTCGGCCCGTGTCCATTCCCAACCGCCATCGGCCAAAGTACTTACCAGGAATAATGTCAATAAGGCACGCATGCCGTAGTAACTGAATCTTTCCCACATTTCTGTGAAAAACAATACCAGCAAGCCGGCCGGATGTCCCATTACCATTTTGTCATCTACGCCTTGTTTACTCAGGTGTTCAATCAGCTGTTCGTCTGTGTTCATTTTGTGGAATTAATTGATAATAAATTGATTTACAGGTTTTTTAATATATAATTGGTCATCAGTGTATAAAGTTGCAATCGGGTGGCACCGCCATAAATCCCGTGGTTTTTGTCGGGATACATCATCATGTCGAATTGTTTGTTGGCGGCAATCAGCGCAGCCGCGAGGTCCATCGCATTCTGAACATGCACATTGTCGTCGGCAGTGCCGTGGATCAACAGAAATTTATTTTTCTGGTCATTGAATTGCGCTGCATAAGTAATGGGAGAATTGCTGTCATAACCGTCGGCATTTTCCTGTGGAGTGCGCATAAACCGCTCTGTATAAACCGTATCATAATATCGCCAGTTGGTGACGGGTGCTACTGCAATGGCCATTTTAAAAACATCACCTGCTCTAAAAATGGCATTGCTCGACATATAGCCACCGTAACTCCAGCCCCAAATACCGATTCTGGAAGCATCTACAAATGGCAATTTCCCGATTTCAACCGCTGCCTGTATCTGGTCTTCTACTTCCATTTTTCCAAGATTCAGATAAGTTTGTTTTTTGAAGGCAACGCCCTTTCCGCCGGTTCCCCGACCGTCCACGCAATAAACGAGATAGCCCTTCTGCGCCAGCATAAAATACCATTGGTCGTTCATGCTGTGCCATGAATTCATCACGGACTGAGAACCGGGACCACTGTATTGGTACATCAAAACCGGATATTTTTTGTTGGCATCGAAATCTTTGGGTTTGATGACCCAAGCATTCAGTTGGTTGCCAT
>JAQVKJ010000034.1 GCA_028694715.1 Weeksellaceae bacterium
TCCCATTGCTGCGGTCAATATCCAAAAAACAACTGAAGAAACATGAAGTGGACGGATTTTCTCAAACGATAAAAAACTTTTTGAAAATCCGGGGAAAACATATTCCAAAGCACCCAACAGCCCAAAAGTAAGCCCACTTGCCAAAAGACAAAGTGCCAAAATAAAGAAAGAAAGAATCGTTTTATTGCGAGACTGTACCATCTAAATGTAATTTAAAAGTTCTGGGATCGGATTGCCCTGATTGGTCAAGTGCAATGAAAAAAGCTTGAAAAGCGTCTATTTCTTGTTTAGATAAATTAAAATCAGGCATCACATTAGTTCCGTGTTTTAAGAAAACTTCTATGTGTTCTCGGCTTCTTTTGGATGCAATATTTGTTAAGTCAGGACCTAAATGTCCGCCTAAACCATAGATTTGATGACAAGAAGTACAATTTTTTTTCTGCCACAATAATTTTCCTTCAGCTGCCAACGAATTATTGATTAATTCACCGTCCTTTTCTTTAGGTGGAGAAACGTATAAATCAAATGAATAGCCAAGAAAAGCAACTGACAAAAGGACCAAAATCAATAATCTGTTCTTATCTGTTTTCATAATAAGGGACAAATATATCTCATTTGTAGGAAATATGAAAATGATAAAGCTTTTTTTCAAAAATATACTTAATCAGTCGTTTAAAATTGGTTTTTACAGATTTTTTATTTGTAAATGAAAATTGCCTGAAATCCCTTAAATTTGAAAACCCAAAAACAAATAAAATGGAACATTTAACAGAAATATTTATTTTACTCATGCTGGCTATTGTTTTTCTGCAATCGGGAATTGATAAAGTAACCGATTGGAAAGGAAATCTTGGATGGCTTAAAGGACATTTTGAAAAATCACCTTTTAATGGAATCGTTCCAATTCTATTGTTGGTACTTACGATTTTAGAACTTAGTTCCGGTATAACTGCAATTGTGGGCGGATGTATGCTGTATTTTTCGGATGATAATTGTTGGGCGATGATTGCAGCAGTTTTGTCTGCCGGTACGTTTTTAAGTCTATTTTTGGGTCAGCGATTGGCAAAAGATTATCCCGGAGCACAAGGAATTGTGGTATATTTTATTCCGACAGTTTTTTTGCTTTATTTATTGACAAATTGAAACCTTGATTGTTTCATTTTCAGAATTATTAATTTTATCAGATGATTTCAAGACAAACCATAGACGCTATATTTTCTGCCGCAAGAGTAGAAGAAGTAATTGGTGACTTCGTAAATTTAAAACGAGCCGGAAGCAACCTAAAAGGGCTTTCACCATTTACTGATGAAAAAACACCGTCTTTCATGGTTTCACCGGCCAAACAAATTTGGAAGGATTTTTCTACAGGAAAAGGAGGGAATGTGGTGACTTTTTTAATGGAACATGAACAATTTTCCTATCCGGAAGCTTTACGTTGGTTAGCTAAAAAATACAATATTGAAATTGAAGAAGATCAAGAGCAAACTCAGGAACAAAAGGATGAATTAAAATTAAAAGAAAGCCTTTATCTCATTTCGGAATTTGCTAAAAAATTCTTTATTGAGCAATTGAACGAAACTGAAGAGGGACAAAATATTGGTTTATCTTATTTCAAAGAAAGAGGTTTCACAAAATCAACAGTAGAAAAATTTGACTTAGGTTATTCTCCATCAAAACGAAATGCTTTTACTGAATTTGCAAGTGCAAAAGGATACGGAAAAAATTTATTGGAAGCCTCCGGTTTATCCATTTATAAAGAAAACAGTGAAGTTGGATTTGACCGTTTTCGAGAAAGAGTTATTTTTCCGATTCATAGTTTTTCGGGTCGAACTTTAGGATTTGGAGGGAGAATTTTACGAAAAGACGTAAAAGCCGCCAAATATTTGAATTCACCGGAATCTGAAATTTATCATAAAAGTAAAATTCTTTATGGAATTTCCCAGTCCAAACAAGCTATTTTAAAACAAAATGAATGTTTGTTGGTGGAAGGTTATACCGATGTAATTTCTTTGCATCAATCGGGAGTTGAAAATGTGGTGGCAAGCTCCGGAACTGCATTAACTCCTGATCAAATCCGTTTGATAAAACGTTTAACTCCGAATATAATCCTGATTTATGATGGAGATACTGCCGGAATTAAAGCTTCATTCAGAGGAATTGATTTGATTTTAGAACAAGAACTGAACGTGAAAGTTTTGTTGTTGCCCGATGGAGAAGATCCGGATTCATTTGCTCGTAAACATTCTTCAGAGGAAATTCAACGGTATATTGCAGAAAATTCTACAGATTTTATACGTTTCAAAGCTAATGTTCTATTAGAAGAAGCTCAAAATGACCCGATTAAAAAGTCAGAATTAATTCGGGATATTGTTCAAAGTATTTCGTTGATTCCCAATATTATTCAGCGGGAAGTTTATGTTCAGGAAACTGCCCGATTGATGGAAATCCGAGAGGAAACTTTATTCAAAGAGTTGCAACAAAACCTCCGTCGGAAAACAAAAACTGAAATTGAAAAAAAGCAGACAACTACCGGAACAACAAGTTTAGAAGTCGTAAAAAAAGAAGAAATTACGGTGAATAACCGGATGATTTTGGAAGAAGAAATCATTCGTCTCATTATGCAGTATGGCGATTTGATTGTAGAATTGGAATCCGCAGAAAAAACGGCTTATGAAACTACGGTAATTGAAGAAATCATGAGTCAATTCAATGAAAATGAGTTGAAATTTCAAAATTCAGTTTACCAATCCATTTTGGAAGATGTGAAAAAAGGGTATGAGGAAAATGAATTGCGAACAGGTGATTTTTTCATTCGATTGTTTGATTCAGAAAAAACAGAAGTAGCTTCGGAATCGTTGATTGAAAAATATAGTTTAAGTGAAAACTGGCAAAAAAAACTAAAAATTTATATCAAATCAAAAGAAGAAAACATTGCAAAAATTCTAAACGATGTTTTGCTTCGTTATAAAGGAATTTTTGTAGAAGACACTATACGCGAGTTCTCAGAACTTCTAAAAGAAGAAACGATTTCAGGAGAAATTCGGCAGGAACAAATGGAGAAAATCATGAAGCTGACTGAAGTTCGCGCCCGATTATTCAAAGAATTAAACCGGATTATTTAAAAATCTTCCATAAAAAACAGAAGGTAATTCCATTTTTTACCCAAAAATTCGGTTAAGATATCTATCTTTGCACAGATTTAATAGAAAAACTATGTCTGTTAATAAATTCTTACAGTTTTTAGTCCCCAAAGACAAAAAATTCTTTCCACTCTTCCATCAAATGGCAAAAATATTAGTCAATATGGCTCAAACACTTCATGAAGCTGTTAATGTAAAAAGTGAAGAAAGAGAAGTTTTTTTTGAGAAACTCGAGAAATTAGACTCTAAAGCAGAAAGCTTGAACCGAGAAATCAACTTTGAATTAAGCAAAAATTTTTTAACTCCCTTTGACCGGGAAGATATTTATGCGCTGATTAATAAAATGATTGATGTTTCTGATTACATTGATTCAAGTGCCAAAAGAATGAAACTTTATCAAATGGATAAAGTAAAAAAACCCATTCGTAAAATTACGGAAGCCAATCTGGAAGCTTGTCAGCAGATTCAAAAAGCCATTATTGCATTAGAGGGATTTAAGGACTTGAAAACGGTGATTAAATGCTGTGAACGAATTGATAAGCTTGAAAATAAGGTAGATAATATCTACGACAAAGAAATTTATGAGATATTTGACCAATACGAAGATGTAAAAGAAATTATTAAATATAAAGAAATTTTCTCAGCATTGGAAAACACTTCGGACAAATGTAAATTAGTATCCGATGTATTGGAGTCAATAGCCGTTAAGCACTCTTAAATTTCAAAATTTAAAAAGAATGGATCCACAACTTATTCTTTTGATTACCATCATAGTACTGGCATTATTTTTTGATTATATCAATGGATTTCATGATGCGGCCAATGCGATTGCTACTATTGTCGCCACTCGTGTTTTAACTCCTTTTTTAGCGGTTCTTTGGGCAGCTGTCTTTAATTTTGCCGCTTATTTTATTTCTAAATATTGGATTGGCCATTTTAATATTGGAGAAACGATTTCCAAAACAGTCAATACAAATTTTATTACGCTCGAAGTGATTTTAGCAGGATTAATCGCTGCCATAACTTGGAATTTGATTACATGGTGGTTTGGGATTCCTTCTTCGTCTTCTCACACCTTAATTGGAGGATTCATAGGCGCAGCTCTTGCACATGCCGGAGCATTTGCTCAAAACGGAGTGGATGTGATTAATTATGTAAAAGTAATTCCGGTTTTTCTTTTCATCTTTTTAGCACCTATTATAGGAATGATTATAGCTTATTTCATCAGTATTCTGATTATGAATCTCTGTAAGCGTATTCCACACAGACGTGCCGAAAATATCTTTAAAAAGCTACAATTGGTTTCTTCTGCCATTTTTAGTTTGGGACATGGTGGGAATGATGCTCAAAAAGTAATGGGAATTATTGGAGCAGCTGTAATTTTCTACCATGTACAACGAGGTGATGTAGAATGGTTAGAAGCAGGAAATCAGTTTGAACATTTCGTGGATGAATATTGGTGGGTTCCGTTAACAAGTTTTATTGTTATTGCACTGGGAACGATGAGTGGTGGTTGGAAAATTGTAAAAACCATGGGAACAAAAATAACGAAAGTAACACCATTGGAAGGAGTTGCCGCTGAAACTGCCGGTGCTTTTACACTTTATTTAACCGAATTTTTGGGAATTCCGGTTTCAACTACTCATACCATTACCGGTTCAATCATCGGAGTTGGAATCACCAAACGAGTTTCAGCAGTTCGATGGGGAATAACCATTAACTTATTGTGGGCGTGGATATTGACCATTCCGGTTTCAGCTCTTATTGCGGCATTAGTTTATTATTTTATTTTATTATTTTAGAATTTTTCTTTTAGCCAGCCGGATTATTCTTAAAATCGGATTTCGTTTGTTACATACCAGTTGAGCAAAGCATTATCATATTGAAAAGTATATTTGGCTTGAAGCAGTGCGGTTTGTGCACTGAGCAATCCGTTTCTTGCCGCAAAAAAACCATAAGCGTCAATCATTCCCTGACGGAATTTTTCTTCGGTTTTTTCAAAGGATTTTTGTTGGGCTTCTACATTTTTCTCTGCCGATTGCCATGCTTCAAAAGCATTTTGGGTTTGGGTATAAGCTTCGCTTAAAGCTTTATAATACGCCTGTTTTTGTCGTTCGGCTTGTAATTTGGCTTGTTCAGATTCGATCTTTGATTGCTGAACGGCAGTGCGGGTTTGCAATCGGTTGAAAATCGGAATATTCAGCGAAATTCCCATATAATGATTTTTGTTGTTCCGGACTTGATTACTCAGGGAAGAAGATTCAACATCTACATAAAACGATGAAAGTGAGTAATTTCCACTGATTGTTGGTAGATAACGGCTTTTTTCCTGTTGGATTGAAAGTTGCGAAATTTCAGTTTGCAAATCTGAAGCTTTGATTTCCGGACGGTTTTGCAATCCGGTCTCATAAAGCAAATCCAATGATTCTAATGGTAATCCGGTTGTCAGATATTCGGAAGGAATGATTTCTATTTCTTCTTTCAAATTCAGCAAATTTGTCAGATTCAGTCTGGAAACCCGGACAGCATTTTTAGCTGCTATGATGTTTTGTTCATCATTGGCGAGGCTTGCCTGCATTTCATACAAATCACTTTTGGCTTTGTTGCCTAATTCCACTTCGGTTTTAATTCGTTGTAAATTCAGTAGATTATTTTCTTTGTGCGCTTCTAACAATGCCAATTGTTCCTGGTCAAACTGCAACTGATAAAAAGCCTGAACGATTTGAATAATTAATTCATTTTTCTTGATTTCCAATTCATATTTTGCTTTTTCTTTTTGCAATTTGGCAGATTTGATTCGCACAAAATTTCCCCAGTTAAACAATTCTATATTGGATGAAAAACTGAATGAATTTGACTGAATATCCGAGCTCATCCTTGCATTAGTCGTTGGATCAATGACCGAACCGAAATTGTATTGATGGTCGGCATATAAATACACATTGGGCAGCAGGTTCCCGTAAGCCGCAGTGATTTGTTGAGCTGCAATTTCAGAATTTAAAGCGGTTTCTCTGACTGAAAGATTATTTTCCAAAGCATAATCCAGACAATTGTTCAATGACCATGTTTTTTGCTGGGCATTAACCAAAAAAATTATCAATAAAAAGGAGATAATTAAGTATTTACGGAAAATCATTCCCTGCATGGAATACTTCCAAAAATCTAAAACCCGGTCTGTATATGATTTTGTTTTCACTGATTACCTTCATTATTGCTGAATAAGTAAAACGAATTTTCATACCATTGATTTTTCTGATTTTAACTAACTTTAATTGAGTACAATATACTTCTGTATTCAAATTCAATTGTACGAAAACGAACAGTTTTATTTCGAAAACGGACATTGTATAATCATTCTAATAATTGCTTTCTCATTTGGAAATTCCAACATTCTTTCGATAAAAATTAGGGTTTCAGGAAATTAAAAATCATTTCTTCAATGTAAACAGAAACTCCAAACCACCGTTTTTTCGGTTTTTGGCAGAAATTTTTCCTTTGTGAAAAATCACTGCATTTTTCACAATCGACAGACCCAGACCCGAACCGCCGGTGTCGCGTGTCCTGCCTTCGTTCACCCGATAAAACCGTTCAAAAATCCGATTCAGACGGCTTTCGTCAGGGATGCCCGATCCGGTATCATAAAATGAAAAATAGTAATAATCAGCATCTTCATTGTAAATGTTCACATTGATTTTGGTATCCGATCCGGCATATCGGATAGCATTGTCGGTAAGATTTCTGAAAATCGAATAAATCAGATTGGAACTGCCGTTGATTTCGGTATTGGGCGGCAATTGAAAATCGAAATCCATATTTTTTGATTTCAGCTGAGGACCGACTTCATCTTTGATTCTTTGCAGCAATGCCTCAATATTCACTTTTTCGGTAAGAATCAATTCGGGTGTTTCCTCCATTTTCGCAATCAGACTCATGTCTCTGATAATTTCAGAGAGCGCCAAAACCTGCTGAAAAGACCGTTCGATGAAATACTGTTTCTTTTCTTCGTCCAGATCCTGTGTCAGCACGGTTTCCAAATAGCCGCGAATGCCCGCCACCGGTGTTCTCAGTTCGTGCGCCACATTGCCGGTCATTTCCTGTTTGAGCTGTTTTACTTTTTCCTGTTTTGTAATGTCGTTCAGAATGATTTCAAGACTGCCGTCTTCAAAAACATTGGCTCTGACCGAGAAAGTTTTTCCCTGTTTTTTGATTTGATTCTCAAAATAAGGATTCTCCTTTTTGGTCAGAAATTTCTGAAGTTTCCGAAAACCGGGATCGCTCAGAATCAGCGCCGGATTGCTGTCCGGTTCATCACAAATCGTATTCAGATACTGAATAAACAATCCGTTGTGAAATTCCACTTTGTGTTCGGGCGAAAGGAAACAGATTCCTTCTTCCAGAATCTGAATATGCTGCAGCAGTTTTTGTTTTTCCAAATTCAGATTCTTTCTGCTTTCTTTGAGTTTCTGATAATTTTCGGCAATTTTAATTCCGATTTCACCCACTTCATCATCCGGAAATTGAAGCTGTTTCAGCTCAAGCGGATCGGACGAAAGCACAAAATCGCGCAACTGTCCGATGGTCTTTCCAAATCTTTTGGTGATGATATGAATGAAATACAGAAATACCGCAAAAGCCGCCAATATAAAGTACAGCGCAGCATTGCCGGGTTTCAGCGACTGTTGCAATCGGGTGTCGTAAGGCAGTGCAACACGAATAAAATTATCTCCGAAATTTTTGGCAAAATAAAGATATTCTCTTTGGTTTGATTCCGACAATCGGATATTGGTTCCGGTTCCCGTTTGTGCAGCTTTAATGATTTCCGGACGGTCATTGTGGTTTTCCAATTTCGAATAATCCTGAATTGAATTGTCAAAAAGCACTTTGCCCGAAAAAGCAATCAATGTGATTCTCAGATCTTTGGGCAATAAGGTTTGAAGTTCGGACATTTCAACAGAAAGATTTTCATCATTTTTTGAAAGTCCGGTTTGAATGATTTCGGTATAAGTTTCCAACCGTTCGCTGAGCACACGGGTTTTGTAATCTTTTTCGAGGATCTGTTCAAAAATAATCACACCCGCAGTGAACAGTGCAAAAATCAGCCCCACATACAAAAACAGACGACGGCGGTAATTCAGCTTCATAAATCCGCTGTATTAAACCGATAGCCGTAACCGGCGCGGTTGTGAATAACCGATGCATATTCGCCCAATTTTTTTCGGATTCGTGCAATGTGCACATCAACCGTCCGTTCGGTGATATAGGGTGAATCCTGCCACAGTTTGTCGATGATATTTCCTCTTGAAAACATCCGGTCGGGATTTTTGGCCAACAGCGAAAGCAGTTCAAATTCGGTTTTGGTCAGTATGATTTTTTCACCGTCTATGCTCAGTTCCTTCAAATTAAAATCCAAAACAAAATTATTGTAAATCAATTTATTTTTGTCGGAAACGCCTGATTTATCGGCTCTTTTCAACACTGCTTTTACCCTTGCGACCACTTCTTTGATTGAAAAAGGTTTTGAAATATAATCATCTCCGCCAACAGAAAATCCGGTGAGCATATCATTTTCGGTATCTTTTGCAGTCAGAAAAATGATTGGAACAATCAGTCCGTCTTTTCGGATTTTTTCGGCCATTTTGTAACCCGACATTCCGCCCATCATCACATCGAGCAGTA
>JAQVKJ010000035.1 GCA_028694715.1 Weeksellaceae bacterium
GTCAAAGCGAGTGGCCATATTGATTTCTTTTCTTGCCTTATCGACTCTTTGTCGAAGTTTTTCCTCACTTTCTGTTTTTCTATTTCTGAGTCTGTTTTCAAGCACCTCCAAAGAAGGGGGCATGATGAAAATTGAGAGCGCATCGTCTGAATAAAGTTCTTTGAGGCGAATGCCTCCCATTACATCTATGTCAAAAATCACCGAATTTCCGGATGCTATAATTCTTTGAATTTCGGATTTCAGCGTTCCGTAAAAAGTGTCTGGATATACTTCTTCCCACTCTGCAAATTCCTCTCTTTCAATTTTTTTTTGGAAATTCTCAGTCGAAATAAAATAATAGTCTTTGCCGTCGGTTTCATTGTGTCTCGGACTTCGGGTGGTACATGAAACCGAAAATCCAAGTCGGTCTATATTTTGGAGCAGATGCTGTACCAGCGTGGTCTTACCTGCACCCGAAGGAGCGGAAACTATGATGAGTTTTCCTTTGTGATGTGGCAATGGATTCATTGACTTCAGATTTGATCAAAGAATATTTTGTACTTGTTCTTTCACCTTTTCGAGCTCATCCTTCATCTGAACCACGATTTTCTGCATTTCAGAATGATTGGATTTCGACCCCAATGTGTTGATTTCACGACCGATTTCCTGACAAATGAAATTGAGTTTCTTGCCTTCTGAATTCTCAGTTTTCAGTGTTTCCAAAAAATACTTGCAATGGTTTTTCAATCTGACTTTTTCTTCTGTGATGTCCAGCTTTTCTATGTAATAAATCAGCTCTTGTTCAAAACGGTTTTTGTCATAATCAGGTTTGAGATCTTCCAGATTTTTGATAAACCTGTCTTTGAGGGTATTGATTCTCTCTTTTTCGAAAGGCTCGACCTTGGCGAGCAGGTCCTTGATGAGTCCGATTCTTTTGATAAAATCCTTTTCCAGTACCCCACCTTCTGATTTTCGGAATTCCACCAAATTATCGATGGCCTTTTCAATGCAATGCTGTGCACGGTTCCATTCCTCATCGCTGATTTCTTCGCTGGTATAATCTACCACATCGGGCAGTCTCATCGTAATCGAAAGCAAATCCACTTCCGGCGCGTCGGGGACAATTTCTTTGAATTCGTTCATATAAGCACGGATCACTTCGGGATTCAGTTTCTGGCTCTTATTGTCGTCATTAGATTCTGACATGATTGAAAAATCAATTTTCCCGCGTTGCAATCTCTCAGAAATCATTTTTCTGATTTCGAGTTCTCTTTCCCGATAGAGATAGGGGAGTCTGGTACTCAAATCCAGTGTCTTACTGTTGAGCGAACGGATTTCCACCGTCACTTTTTTCGAAGTACAGTTCGCGATTGCTTTTCCATAACCGGTCATAGATTGAATCATACTGTGAATTTGTGGCTAAAAATAGTGAAAAATGCGTTATCCATCTGTATTTGAGCGACTATTTGCAAACGAGTTTCCCCCCAACTTATCCACCGCTTGGAGCAGACAAAGACTCTCCTGCAGAACTTCATTTTTTTTGCTCGATGTAATTTCCTGCAAATCAGACAATTCTCTCTCCCTTTCTCCAGACGGCATTGGGTTTCAATTGCCCTTGTTGGTAAATGATTTCTCTGAAATCAGCAGTCGGAAAAGAAATGAAATCTGCTGTTTTTCCATTTTCGAGTGTTCCCCTGTCGGTCAGCCCCAATGCTTTGGCTGCTCTGAAGGTCAGTGCCGACAGTACTTCCGCAATTGATAATTTTTGGAAAGTCGCCAGTACAGCCGCCTGTGTCAGTAGGTCACCCATGGGCGCAGAACCCGGGTTCCAATCTGAGGCGATGGCAAGACAAACCCCTGCATCGAGCAGTTTTCGGGCGGGTGCGAACTGCATGCCCAAACCGATGGATGCCCCCGGCAGTACGGTTGCGACCGTGTCTCCTTCAGAAAGCGCTTTGATGTCATTCTCGTCTGAAAACTCCAAATGGTCGGCACTGACTGCACCCAACTCAACTGCCATGACGCTTGCACCGGGTGTAAACTGGTCCGCATGTACTGTAATCTCAAAGCCCTGTTCCCTCGCTTTTTGAAGATAGACACGGCTCTCTTGGATTGAAAAAGCTGATTTTTCGGTGAATATATCAATCCGGTTGGTCAGTTTTTCTGCTCTCAGCACCGGAAAAACTTCATTGACGAGCAATTCCAAATAAGCCGCATTGGAGCCTTCAAAATCCTTGGGCTTCATGTGTGCCCCCAGAAATGTGGAAATGATTTCTGCGCGGGAAACCGCTTTGAGCCGCTGAATCGCCAGCAACATTTTGAGTTTCTCCTCCACCGACAATCCGTAACCGCTTTTGATTTCGATGGTAGTATTGCCGTTTTGAATCATCTTTTCGACCCGCTCTTTGGCGGAATGAAATAATTCTTCTTCCGTTAATTTTCTGGTATTTTTCACAGTGCTCCAGATGCCTCCACCGCTTTCAGCGATTTCAAGATAGGTTTTGCCGTTGAGTCGCATCGCAAAATCTCCTGCACGGCTTCCACCGAAACAGACATGTGTGTGGCTGTCGATAAAAGCGGGCAGCAACACATTATTTCCTTCAATAGGTTCTGTTTCGACTTGCGGATATTCGTCAAGGAGAGACTCGAAGTTATCGGTTTTAATGATTTTTCCGTTCTCTGTTACTATGCCGCCATTTTGAATGACAAAAAGTTGTTCGTCTTTGAGTGCACCCTTGAGCGGGAGGTCTCGCAGGCTAATGATTTGTGAAAAAGGACCCGTCAATTTCATTGTTGTAATTTAAGTTCTCAAAGTTATGGTTTTCTTTCGATTTTTGATTTTAGACTGTGCAAGCCATGGTCATGACAGCGAATTTGGCTTTTGTTTTTGAACGAATCAAATTGACGCAGGTCGAAAGTGTGGCACCAGTGGTCAGCACATCATCTACAAGCAAGTAATTTCCTTCGAGTGTTTGGTGGTGTATATCAAAGGCATTCTGGATGGAATTCAGTCTTTTCTCTCTGTTTTTGAAGACCTGCGAGGGATTGTTTTCAACCCGATGTAGGAAATCAACCAGAAGTGGAATACCTGCATTGTCAGCCAGGGTTTCTGCATAAGGAATCACCTGATTGTAGCCCCTTTTTTTGAGTTTGGCAGGATGGACTGGAATGGGGATGATGCCTTGAAAATCGGAAAGCTCTATCATTGATGAGGTTTTCTCTGCCAGCAATCGTCCGATGTTCAGGTGTCCGTGATATTTGAGATAATGCAGCAGTTTTCGGGTCACATTGTCATGTCTGAAGACCAGCAAGCTGTGTGCCCATTGGATGTTACAGAGCGGTTTGAGTTTTTGATAGGCCAGATTAGATTTTCCGGGTTTCCAATGGGTAAATGGCAAATCGGCGGTACAGCGAACACAAAGCGGATTGCCGGGAGCTATTACTTGGTCGCAGTTCAGACAACGCTCCGGGAAAAATAAATTCAGTACCGAATTTCCGATTGACAGGATTTCCATTAACTTTGCAATTGTTTCACATCTTTAAAGATAATGAATAAAATAAGGGTTACCAAATCATTTAATTTTGAGACTGCGCATGCGCTGTACGGCTATGACGGCAAATGCAGAAACATCCACGGTCATTCCTACAAATTGTATGTAACGGTGTTGGGAACACCGATTCAAGATGCTGACAATCCCAAGTTCGGGATGGTCATTGATTTTGGCGACATCAAACGGATTGTACGGGCTGAGGTGGTAGATAAATTCGATCATTCCATACTACTGAATGTAAATTCACCCCACAAAGATTTGGGAGAAAAGCTTTTGGCGGACGGCCATAAGGTGATATTCACCGAATACCAGCCGAGCTGCGAGAATATGCTGATTGATATGGTAAAATCGCTTCGTCCGAAACTCGATTCCTCGTTGAAACTGCAAGCTGTCAGACTGCACGAAACTGAAACATCTTATGCTGAATGGTTGGCGGAGGACAACAAATAGAGCTCAATCTGAGTGAAGGCAAGAAGGCTTATTTTGCGTCAGATCAGCATCTGGGTGCGCCCGATGATGCATCGAGTCTTGTGCGTGAAAAGCGATTTGTCCGTTGGTTGGACGAAATCAAAACAGATTGTGAATATTTGTTTTTGCTGGGAGATTTGTTTGACTTTTGGTTTGAATACAAACAGGTGGTACCTCGGGGATTTGTCAGGGTGCTGGGCAAATTAGCAGAACTTTCCGACGCAGGCATTCAGATATATTTTTGGACGGGCAACCACGATTTGTGGATGAGGGATTATTTAGAAAAGGAAATCGATGCTGTGGTTTTCAGAGACCGAAAAAGCTTTGTCATCAACCGTAGTCGGTTTTTTATTGCACACGGTGACGGGCTTGGCCCCGGTGACAAGGGCTACAAGCGAATGAAAAAACTCTTTACCAACAAGATTGCCCAGTTTTTATTTTATTTGTTACACCCTGATTTTGCGGTGTGGTTGGGAATTAATACATCCAGAAAAAACAAGTTGATCTCCGGGAAAGAAGATGTGAAATTCTTGGGAGAAGAAAGTGAATGGTTGGCGATTTATGCCCGAAAAAAATTGGAAATGGAACATTTTGATTATTTCCTGTTTGGTCATCGTCATCTTCCGATGCAGATTGAGTTGGGAGGAAATTCAACTTATGTCAATTTAGGCGATTGGATAAATCATTTTACCTATGCCGTTTTTGACGGTGAAAAATTAAAACTCGAAAGAGACATCGCCTAAGATGCTGTTGTATAAAGACAACAATTCATTGCTGAAAAAATAAACCGCCATCAGCACCGCATAAATCCAAAGCCAGAATTCTTTTTTTCGGTTTGATTCAGTATGCTGCACAAAAATGCTCATAAAAATAGAGACCGGCAGACCGAGAAACATGAGACTGAGCGGATTGTCTCCTCCATAAAAAATCAAAATCAGCAACCAATTGACAAAATAAACAAATGTCAAGAAATATTTGTGTCTTTTGTATATGTTCTGCATGCTGAAATTTCTCAAGTGATTCAGCCAACACAGCAGCAGCAGAATGCCGAGTGGTATGAGTGCAGTCGCAGGTGATTCCCAGACATTTGGCCGTAAAAAAGCACCAAAATCGGACAGATACTCGGCATGACCTGTGAGGTAAAACAGTTGGATTCCGATGAGAACGGGCAGCAACATTCCGATGAGCAGCAACAATATGCTTTTCAGTCCAATGGTGTGTGTGTACATATAGCTGATGAGCAGAAATAAAATCAGGAAGATTGACGGCGGATAGAGTAGTGTTGAGGTGGTGAGCAGAAAACCACTATCGAAAAGTATTCTTTTGTTTTCGTCAGTATTGGTGGTGGAAATCCACCTCCAGAACATGATTGTGGTGATGAAGAGCGAGGCGGTCATCGGCAGGTCGGTAGAGATTTTTGAAAAGACCAACAACCATATCATATAGAACCAAAGGCCGAAGGTGGGTTGGCTGATTAAATTAGAATAGGTATAAAATAGGTGAAAGATCAAAGCCGTCAACAAAAGCAGTACAATTCCCGAAATGCCGTACAGTGTGGGTTCTACAGGTTTTATATTAAGAAATAGCAATGCCAAAAAAGCTGAACCGAGAAAAAATTGGAATAAAAATGATTTTTGCGAAAGAATCTTTACCAACATTTTTTTAACTTTGTCGCTTAAAGCAACAAAGATATGGGAATACTTACAGATTTTTGGTTTGGATTGGGATATTTCTTCATCTGGACTTTTGATTATATTCTTGTTCCGATTGCGAATTCGTTCGACTGGATTTTGTTCTTCATCGGTTTGGGACTGATTGTGTGGTGGCTCTATAAATTGGCCCAGTTCGGAGACAAGGAAGACAGAGAATACAAGGGCTGGTAGGTCTGAGCAATATACTTTAACGAATAAGAAAAAAACACACCTGTGTCTGGCGAAAGTCGGTGCACGGGTTTTTTTGTGTGTGAATGCGTGTCAGATGGCGTTTTCGTCTCCGGCAATTATCAGCTTGACTGTTTGATAAATAATGTATAGGTCCAACAAGAACGACCAGTTTCTTACATAATAGATATCTGTTCGGATTCTCATTTCCATGTCTTTATCGCTGTCAATGGCTCCTCTATAACCCTTTACTTGAGCCAAACCGGTAATTCCGGGTTTTACATAGTGGCGGAGTGAATATCGTTTAATGACTTCTGAATAGGCTTCATTTTCTGACACCATGTGAGGTCGTGGTCCTACGATGGACATGTCTCCCTTGAGTACATTGATAAATTGCGGCAATTCGTCCAGGCTGGTTTTTCTGAGGATTCTGCCGAGTTTCGTCACACGGGGGTCGTTTCTTTCGGTGGGTTTGATGTCATTGAATTTATCTGGCTTCATTGTACGGAACTTGAAGCAGTTGAATTCTTTGCCATTGAGTCCGTTTCTTTTTTGTGCGAAGAAAATAGGTTTGCCTTGAGAAAAATAGACCAAAATTGAAATCAGAGGAATTATCCACCAGAGAAGCAGTATAAAAACAGATGCTGTAAAAAATAAATCAAAAAGTCTTTTTATAAACTGATTGACCATTTTATCAAGCGGCAATTTATTGTGGGTGAAAATTGGGAAAATGTCAATAAACAAAACATCCATGGTATTGAGATTTTCAATAGATGAGTCAAAAATATATTTAACTTTAAGATAATTATCCTCAGCGACTTTTAGTATATTGTTGATATTAGACTTATTAAGCTTATCTCCGACACAAACATAAAGAGAGTCAATTTTCTTGTTATTTATTTGATTTAAATAATTATTAACCTCTCCAATATCAAATCGATCATTTGAATTTAGCAAATGATTTTCTATAATGATACCATATTCTGGATTGTTATTAATTGTTTTTACAAATAATTCTGAATTGGAATTTTCTCCAATAATTAAGATTCTTTCTTTGACTATCTCCCCAATTTTTATCAAGTATTTGATAAAATAAAATAGAAGGAATTTGTAAACAAAACTAATAAGGAACAAAAGTATAATAAAATAGACAGTTTCAGTATTAGTAAACAAGTCTTCTGATTTTAAGCCTGACACTGCAAACAAGATGATTCCAAAGAGGAAAATCTGTATAAAAAACTTTCTTACAAAGTCAATAAACCTATCCGTAAGAAAACTGAAATAAATTTTAGTGGAATTTGAAATCAAAAGCCATGAGAAAACTATAAGTATCAATGCTTTGTAATGAGAAGATAAAAGATGGATAAGGTTTTCATTCGTCTTATCAAGTTCTGAGTTATGAATAAACAGGAAAACAAAGAACAGAACAATCAACAACATAATATCAGCAACAAGCTGAACGATAATCAGAAATATATTTTGCTTATTAATGTATATCATATTTTAATTTTCAGCACAGAGTTTATGTTTAATAACCAGACTTGCAAAAAGAAAATTTCCTATCAAATACCTTTTCCACATTTTTTTTGGCTCCTGAATCAATCTGTAAAGCCATTCCAAACCGAACTTTTGCATCCAAGAAGGGGCTCGTTTAACCTTACCAGCGATTACATCAAAACTACCTCCCACTCCCATTATAAAGTTTACATTTTTAAATTCATTTTTGTTTTGATATAAGAAGTTTTCTTTTTTGGGTGAAGGAACAGCAACAAACAGCATTTGTGGATTTGACTTCCGGATATCTTCAACGATAATTTCCTCTTGTTCAGGGCTGAAATAACCATTCCTGTATCCGGCCACAATATTCTCTCCATAATCTTTTGAGATTTTATTTATAAGTTTTAGAACAACCTCTTCTTTGGCTCCAAAAAAATAAGCTTTATATCCTTTCTTTTGACACAAGTTAAGACATTCCATCATCAGGTCGATGCCTGTAACTCTTTCCTTCACAGGCTTACCTAATAATTTTGCTGCCCAAAGGACTCCTTTCCCGTCAATATTAATTAAATCCGCTGAATTAACACTCCTCCTTAGCTCAGAGTCATTTTGCAGCAATACAACTTTATTTGCGTTTATAACGGTGTGATGAATCTGCATGTGTGATTCGATTGCATTTCTAACTCTCTCAATGGTTTCTACCATTGAGAGATTATCATAAAAGGTATTTAATAATTGAATTCTATAGTTTTTCATTTCAGAATATTTCACCCTTGAAGGTTTTTAACCATAAATAGATTGAAAGTAACAAGAAAAGTTGCTTCTCCTGATTATATCCCTTTTTGTGTCTTTCAAGCACTTTTGTTACCTCTTCCTTACTAAACAGGCTACTAAACTCTGTTGAATCATCATTGATTGCAAAATAAATCAATTTACCTAAATCTTGATTAAACCATTTATTGGTTGGTGAAAGAAAGCCTTTCTTTTTCCTATTGACAATCTTCTCCGGTAGTACAGATTTGGCAAACTCTTTATGAATAAATTTGCCCCTACCTCTATTGATTTTAAACTTTAGAGGGAGTGATTCAACAAATTCAACAAGCTCTGTGTCAAGCATAGGAACCCGCGTTTCAACTGCAAAATTCATAGAGATTTTATCAGTATACAACAAGAGATCATCGGACAAATTCATCCTTACATCAACAGCCATCATTGCTTCAGCAGGGGTTGATTTACCCACATCAAGCAGTTCGCAAAAATATTTAATTTTTTCAATGCTTCTGTAGTCCTTGTTTCTTGTTAATTTATAGATATCCTCATTTGTAAATAGAGAATATGTTTTTTCAAAACGAGAAGCCAAATCTTTCTCCGATGC
>JAQVKJ010000036.1 GCA_028694715.1 Weeksellaceae bacterium
TCTTCTTCATAAATAAATTCGGCATCGGCATATTCCTCACGCCAAGCTTTGAATTTTTCAATGTCTAATTCATCGCCACCGTCTTTCAAAAGATTTACATCGACATGGATGGGTGTTGTTTCGTATTGTTCCGCCAATCTCTTTGAAACAAATTGATTGGTTCCATCAACTCGATGCACAAACGCACTCATTCCCAAAATCATTCCCTGATTGATGAGTTTTTTGGCGAATTCATCGTTGGGAACAAGACCTCTGTCAAACAGGAATTTCTGCCAGAAACGCGCATACAGCAAATGTCCGGTGGCATGTTCGCTTCCGCCCAAATACAAATCCACTTGTTGCCAATATTCCAGGGCTTCTTTGGAGGCAAATTCTTCTTCATTTTTCGCATCCATATAACGAAGGAAATACCAGGAACTTCCTGCCCAACCCGGCATGGTATTCAATTCCAATGGAAAAATAGTTTCTCCGTCAATCTTACTGTTTTCTACAATTTCATTTTTAGAAGTATCCCAAGCCCAGTTTTTGGCCCTTCCCAAAGGTGGTTCGCCGGTTTCGGTCGGCAAATATTCATCGACTTCGGGCAAAACCAAAGGCAAATATTTTTCATCAATCATATAGGGAACACCGTTTTTGTAATAAGCCGGAACGGGTTCGCCCCAATAGCGTTGTCGAGAAAAAACCGCATCCCGCAAACGGAAATTCACTTTGCCTTTTCCGATTTTCATTTCTTCTAATATTGAAATAATTTTTTCAGTGGCTTCTTTGTAGCTCAAACCGTTTATTTCTCCTGAGTTGATCAGCTCAAAGCCTTCTTTTTCGGCAAAAGGAAGTTCATTTTCTTTGTTTTTGAAAATATTCGGAATGGGTAAATTGAAGTGGGAAGCAAATTTGAAATCTCGCTCATCACCCGCCGGAACGGCCATTACAGCTCCCGTTCCATAACCGGAGAGCACATAATCCCCAATCCAAATCGGGATTTCCTGTCCGGTGAGCGGATGAACCGCATAAGCACCGGTAAATTCTCCGGTAATTTTATTCACATCCGCCATTCTTTCTCGTTCAGAACGCATGGAAGTTTGTTGAATATAAGCTTGAACGGCTTCTTTTCTATCTTGGGTTGTAATGTCCATAACCAAAGGATGCTCGGGCGCAAGACAAAGGTAAGATACTCCGTAAATCGTGTCGGGACGGGTGGTGAAGACTTCTATCCTCTCCCCCGACCCCTCTCCGAGGGAGAGGGGAGTTTCCTCTCCCCCGACCCCCTCCAAAGGAGGGGGAGTTTTATGCTCAATTCTTCTGTCCGGCAGTGATTCCAACTCCATTTTGATTTTTCCTAAAACCATGTCTAATGACTCCAATACTTCTTTATTTGTAAATCGAATTACTTTGAAGCCCTTTGTATTCAATATCATGGTTCGGTTTTCGTCTTCTTCTTTTTGTTGATTATGAATTTCTCCATCCACTTCAATCACCAATCCTTTAGATAAGCATACAAAATCAACTATAAAGTTATCAATCAAACGTTGCCTTCTGATTTTATATCCCAAACTTTTATTTCTCAAATTCTGCCACAGAAAATCTTCTGCCTTGGTCGGGGCTTTTCTCATTTCTTTGGCTTTATCAATCAATAAATGAGAATTTGAACCTTCGGTCAAATAGCCGGGTCTATTGGTTTCCCCTCCTTTGGAGGAGGCTTGGGGGAGGACAAAACTCACTGTAGCTCCTTTGCTCTTTCCAATCCAATACGATTGTGCATCTTTGATCGGCTGTGGCCAATCGATTTTCTCAAGGTCTTTCAACAATCTTTCGGCATACGCAGTGATGCGCATCATCCATTGTGTCATTTTTTTTCGAACGACGGGATATCCGCCTCTTTCCGAAACGCCGTTTACGACTTCATCATTCGCCAAAACCGTTCCCAAGGCGGCACACCAGTTTACTTCGGCTTCTGCCAAATAGGTCAGTCTGTATTTTAATAAGATTTTTTGTTTTTGTTTTTCGGAATAAGCTTTCCATTCATCCGCAGAAAATTGTGGCGTATCCTCATCACAAACCGCATTGATATTTGTATTCCCCTCCAGCACAAATACTTCGGTCAACTCTTCAATCGGTCGTGCTTGTTTGGCGTCATTACAGTAATAAGAATTAAACAATTGAATAAAAATCCATTGGGTCCATTTGTAATATTCCGGGTCTGTGGTTCTGAAAGAACGGTTCCAATCATAAGAAAGCCCTATTTTTTTTAGTTGTTTTTCGTAACCTTCTATTTTATTTCCTTGTTTGTCCACCCCTCCTTTGATGTTCACCTCAGTGGTCACCGCAGGGTGCTGTCCGGTTTGAATCGCATATTGTTCGGCCGGCAATCCAAATGAATCATAACCCATGGGATGCAATACATTGAATCCTTTCAATCTTTTGTAACGTGCATAAATATCTGAAGCAATATAGCCTAACGGATGCCCGACATGCAAGCCTGCTCCGGACGGATACGGAAACATATCGAGCACATAGCATTTTGGTTTTTCGGAATGATTGGATACGCTGAAAGTTTGATTTTCTTCCCAGTATTTCTGCCATTTGGCTTCAATTTCTTTGTGATGGTATTGCATTGTTTGGACTTTGAAGCTGCAAATTTAGCCAAATTTAAAGACTTGATTCATACCCTGGGTCAATAAACGGAAAGCTGTTTCCTTTTGATATTCTTCACAGAAATTTCAATGAAATTATTTGTGTACATTTGTTCAACAAATCAAATAATTCACTTGGAAGTAGAGAAAAAACACGGCAATCGTTGGCGAAAAATTTATTGGGTCATGGTATTTTTAATCCTTGTCTCTCTGATTTTTATGGTTCGATTTGTTTTGAACAGTTCAAAAATTTATGTTGAAAAATCGACTGTCATCCATCCATATCTGATTGAATGGTCGTTGGAAAGAGACGGTTCGTTGAGAATCAATGAACCCTATTATCTAAGAACCGATATTAAACCAATTAAAGACCAACTGAAAACACCCATAGAGGATTCGCTCATATTCATTCATTCGACACAAGAGGACCGTGAAACCGTTAGTTTTCGTTCGTTAGAACCGCCTTATCTGATTTGGAAAAACGAGAACAGCGACACCATTCATGTACTTAAAAACAACATCTCCCTCAAATTTTTAATGACCGATGACTAAAGTCCCGATTCCTTTCTTTTCTTCTTCGGAATAGACTGAACTACTTGCTGATAGGAATGATCTATCAGCTCTCTCAAAAGCTGGTCAGACAAATTCCCTTGAAAAAAAACTGTATTCCAATGCTTTTTGTTCATGTGCTTGCCCGGGCGAATTTCGGAATGTTTTTCTCTGAGCCATTCGGCGTAATCAGGTTCGCATTTCAAATTGACCTGCATCTCGGTTTCGTCCAAACCACAGAGCGCAAAAATTTTTCCAGCCACCTTAAAAACCATCGTTTCCTCACCGAATGGAAATTCCTCTGTAACGGCCATTTTATGCAGACAATAGTCTCTGAATTCCTCTACATTCATCGTTTATAATTTGTGTTTGCAAAACATTTACACAAGATTGTAACATTTGATGCGTTTATTCCGTATATATCTTTGCAAGCCTAAATTTAACCCAAAAGAATTTATTTTTACATAATGCGACAGTTAAAAATTACAAAGCAGGTCACAAACAGGGAAACTGCTTCACTTGACAAGTATTTGCAAGAAATTGGAAAAGTTGATTTGATCACCGCGGATGAGGAGGTGGAATTGGCACAAAGAATCAAAGCTGGAGACAGAAGGGCATTAGAAAAACTCACAAAAGCAAATTTGCGTTTTGTGGTTTCGGTTGCCAAACAATACCAGAACCAAGGATTGAGTCTACCCGACCTCATCAACGAAGGAAACCTTGGGCTAATCAAAGCAGCACAACGATTTGACGAAACCAGAGGGTTCAAATTCATTTCGTATGCGGTTTGGTGGATCAGACAATCAATTTTGCAGGCATTGGCCGAACAGTCGAGAATTGTTCGTTTGCCTTTGAATAAAATTGGTTCTATCAATAAAATCAATAAAGCGTATGCCACTTTGGAACAGGAACACGAGAGAGCTCCGTCGGCCGAAGAAATTTCTGAACTTCTGGACATGTCTGAAACAGATGTGAAAGAATCAATGAAAAATTCTGGCCGCCATGTTTCCATGGATGCGCCTCTGGTAGAAGGAGAGGATTCCAACCTCTATGATGTACTGAACACAGGTGAATCACCCAGCCCAGACGGAGAATTGATGGTTGAATCTCTCAGAGTTGAAATCGAAAGAGCACTGCAAACACTGACACCAAGAGAAGCGGATTTAATCAGATTGTATTTTGGCCTGAATGGTGCACATCCGATGACGCTCGAAGAAATCGGTGAAACTTTTGACCTGACCCGAGAAAGAGTTCGTCAAATCAAAGAGAAGGCAATCAGAAGATTGAAACACACTTCGAGAAGTAAGATTTTGAAAACTTACATCGGAAGATAGTTAATTTTTTCATTACAAATATAAAAATCCCAAAGCACTGTGTCTTTGGGATTTTTTTAATATGTTTTATAATCGCAATTCCTTGATGCTGAATTTAGATTTTAAAAATTAAGTTCAAATAAATCATAGAACTAACAAACTTTTTAATAAACACACAACTTTACATACTTTCTTCGGATATTGACACCGCAGTTCAAAGGATTTTTTCCTTTTTTCCGAAACATCAACTTATTTGACTTAATTTTGTGAAAAATAAACACAGCAAAATGCCCATCATCGCTCCATCTGTTTTAGCTGCCGACTTTGGCAATCTTCAAAGAGACATCGAAATGCTCAACCAAAGCGAGGCCGAATGGATTCATTTGGATGTAATGGACGGCGTTTTTGTTCCGAACATTTCCTACGGCATGCCTGTCATCAAAACAATTGACGGACTGACCGACAAAGTACTCGACACCCACCTGATGATTGTCCAGCCGGAGCGCTATGTCAAAGAATTCAAGGAAGCCGGAGCAGACATATTGACCGTGCATTACGAAGCTTGTAGCCATTTACACCGAACCGTTCAGGCCATAAAAGACGAAGGCATGAAAGCCGGAGTTGCATTGAATCCGCATACGCCGGTCGAATTGTTAGAAGACATCATTAGAGACATTGACCTATTGCTGATTATGAGCGTAAATCCGGGTTTCGGGGGACAAAAATTTATCCGAAATACTTACGAAAAATTAGTCCGAGCAAGTGAACTCATAGATAGAAAAAATGCAGAAGTACTGATTGAAATCGATGGCGGCGTGGGATTGGGCAATGCCGAGCAACTGACCCAACTCGGTGCAGATGTCCTGGTAGCAGGTAATTCCGTTTTTTCGGCTCACAATCCTTTGGAAATTATCTCAGAATTAAAAAATTCATAGGCCCTCTGTTCCGAAAAAGAAGTTTTTCCTTTTTTCAAAGGGAATGCGCAGTGTCCACCTTTCTTTGGCGTTTCAAGAAAAACAAAATCAGAATTCGAAGCAAATGTACTTGGGTAACTATTTGTTCTTAGAAAAGGATCATCCAATGCATTGAGGATCAGTACCGGTTTTTTGATATTTTGGAGCACATTGCCCGGTGAAGCCTTGCGATAATAATCCGCTGCGTCGTCAAAACCATGAACCGGAGCCGTGTAAAACTCATCTATTTCATTGAAATCCTTGGCTCTTTCGAGCCTGCCCCAATCCAATAAATCAGGGAATTGTTTGGACTTTTGACGCAATTTTCTTTTGATGGCCATCAGAAAATTTTTCAGATACAACTGATTGAATCCTTCTTTCAGTGCATCGGCACTCGATTTCAGATAGACCGGCGAAGAAACCGCAACTGCTGCTTTGATTCTTTCGTCAGTCACAGTTTTTCCAAAATAATTCAGAATCTGAACACCGCCCATAGAAAATCCGAGTAAAAAAATCTGCTGAAAATCACGCTGCAAAACAAAATCAACCGCAGCATTCAGGTCTTCAATGGCTGCATGGTGGTAGAGTTTTGGCAAACGGTTCATTTCGCCGCTACAACTTCGGTTGTTCCATGCAAAAACAGAAAAACCTTTCTGAATAAAGTAATTCGCAGCAGTATTGTTGTAATTCCTAAAAGAGCTCCCTTCCAATCCATGACATAATATCAAAGCCATTTTGTCGGAATGTTGCACAAAATCGATGTCAATAAAATCACCGTCATTCAGTTCAATTCTATTTCTTTTGTAATCCGGGCGGGAGGTTGTTCTGATTTTATTGATAAAAATTGTAGTAAAATGCGGGTTATCAAACAGTAATCCGGGTGAATCGTAAACGGATTTTTCAATCAGTGGCATTACAAAAATTTAATGTCATTCAGGTAGTCAACATCCAATTCATTGTTGATGTGCTCTTTGATTTTAGACTTTCCCATGGACAGTTCGTTTTTTAATTCTGGCGATTTTATTTTGATGTACAACACTTTGTTTTTGATGTAAAAAGTTTCTACATACCCCATAATGTATTTGCCCATCATTGTTTCAAAAGCCTCTTCTGCTTTTACAGTTAGAATCTTTTCTTCTATTCCCAGTTCTGCATAAACCTGTTTGATGGCTTCTCCCAGATTTAGTAAGTTTTGTTTTTTCATAATTCAAATATCTTGCTTTCCGAATTGATTCTTTTCAGAATTTCAGCCGTTCTTTTGGGGTGAGCATCAGAAACAAAAATCTGACCGAATTTTTCTTCATTCACCAGTTTGATCAATTGTTCGACCCTATATTCGTCTAATTTATCAAAAATATCATCCAAAAGCAAAACCGGCGTATGGCCTATCTTTTTCTGAATCAGCTCCAATTGAGCCAGTTTCAATGCAATCAGGTAGGATTTTTGTTGTCCTTGTGAACCAAATTTTTTCACCGGATGATCAAAGATTTTTAATTCAAGTTCATCTTTGTGTATGCCTTGGGTGGTGTATTGTGCAGAACGGTCGTTTGTGATTGATGAGGCGAGTAATTCTTCAAAAGGAGTCTCTTCGAGCGCAGATTTGTAATGGATGGATACCCTTTCGTTTCCCTGTGAAATCAAACGATAATATTCCTTGAAAACTGGAGTGAATTCATGGATGAGTTTTTTACGGTTTTCATGAATTAATTCTCCGAGCAGAATAAGTTCATGGTCATAAATTACAAGCGAATTCCTATCAAAGGTCTGGTTTTGAAAAAAGAATTTAAGCAGTGTATTCCTCTGTGACAGCACCCGGTTGTATCGAATCAGTGAACTGAGGTATTCCTTGTTGGATTGAGAAATGATGTTGTCGATAAACTTCCGTCTGACATCACTACCTTCTTTGATTAGGTCCAAGTCATAAGGAGAGATCATTACCAAGGGGTATAGGCCTATGTGGTCAGATATTTTTTCGTAAGTCTTAGAATTCCGTTTGAGTAGTTTACCTTTGTCCTTTCTTACACTAAGAAAGACGACATCTTCGGTATTGTTTTTCACGAAATTTCCTTCGAGTGTCAGGAAATCATGTTCAAATCTGATATTTTGGAGGTCCGAATAATTGAGATAGCTTTTGGTCAGTGCCAGATAATGAACTGCATCGAGCACATTGGTTTTTCCGACTCCGTTTTTGCCCACGAAGGCATTAAGTTTGGGAGAAAAATCAAACTCGGTTTCACTGAAGTTCTTAAAGTTTTTTAATTTTATTTTTTTCAGATACATTTTTCAAAATTACAATTTTAGGGTCGGCTGTTCAAAATCAGAAGCACAAAAAAAGGCAGTAAGAAACTGCCTTTTTTATAAAAAATATAAGGGTCAAATCATTCAAACCCGGGTTTGAAGAAATTTTCGATATTGAATCCGAGCACTGCGGTAAATCCGTTGTTTCCTTCGTACTGCATATCACTCAAGCCGATGTTATAGGAGAAGGCGAGATGCATTCTTCCAATTTGCGCACCCACCATTGGTGAAATGCTGAGTGCTTGAGATTCGCCGTCAAAGAAATCCATTCTGTAATTGGCGCCTGCCCAGATGGCATTGTCTTGGAATTTTGCCTTGGCTCTCAGGTTGGCGTCTAAGCGACTGTCTTTGTCAAAGTTAGAACGATATGCCACCATGGGTTCGAGCTCAAACTGTGTAGTCAGATTGATAATCTTGCCGAGCATACCGTAATAGAAAATGGGGCTTGGTTCGTACTGATTCACAATCGGACTGTTGTAGCTGAGCGGGATATCTAAGGCAGAAAGACCTATCATCCATCCGTCATAGGTAGCTGAAGCACCAAAGTTGATGTATGGGATATATACCCTGGTTTCTGCATCGTTGTACACTGGGTCATTTGGCAGTTCTGTTTCTCCCGTGAAATGCATACCTGCAAAACTCAAAGAAGTACCAAACGAGAATTGTCCTTGTTGTCTTTTGTTTTTATCTCCGATAGGAATATGGTAACCGGCGCTGAACGGGGAAGAGATAGAAGAGGTTGAAGTAACCACCAAGATAGTTGATGAAGAAAATAACGTAATAATGATGCTGGTCAGGACCGAGGAACGGGCTGTCAGCGCCGAAGTAAATCTGGAGACAAAAAAGGTTACCGAGATAGTCCGGGTTAAT
>JAQVKJ010000037.1 GCA_028694715.1 Weeksellaceae bacterium
TCCTGAACTTCAACCATTCTTTTGAACTTCTTATTTCGAGTCATCAGTTCTTCAAAACCTGCCACGTCAATGATTTTTCCTCTGTCCATCAGTATTACGCGATCAACATTTCGTACAGTCGAAAGCCTGTGGGCCACTATCAACAAAGTATATTTCCCCTGCAACGCATCTATACTTTGCTGAATTTCCTTTTCTGTCTCTGAATCCAGTGCCGAAGTTGCCTCGTCCAGAATCAACAAATCGATGTCTTTGAATAATTCTCTTGCAATCGACACCCTTTGTTTCTGACCGCCACTCAGATTGATTCCGTTGTTGCCCAAAAGGGTTTCCTCCTTGTCGGGCAGCTCGTCAATAAAACTTTTGAGTGCGGACTGCCGAATGGCTTCTTCAAATTTTGCCAGATTCTCATCGGTTTTCTCAGCCCAAAACGAGACATTGTTGTATATGGTGTCGTTGAAAATGACCGCATCTTGGCTCACATAACCGATTCTGTCCTGATAAGTTTTTTTAATTAAATCGTCGATGTTTATGTCGTCAATATCTATCCTGCCATTGTTGGCCGGCAACAATCCTGCAATCAGGTTGATGATGGTCGTTTTTCCGCTGCCACTTTCGCCCACAAAGGCAATGCTTTCGTTTTTGTTGATTTCAAGATGGATGTCATTGAGTATCTTAATTTGTCCATAATTAAAACTCACATTTTCCAATGTGATTTTATGTTTGAAGTTTTTCATTGAAACCGAACCTGCTGATTCCCTACCGGACTTAAGAATTTCCTGAAAATCCTTGACATTTGCCAGAGAGCCCGAAACTTGCAAAAAGGTGTTCCAGCTTTGTTGGAAAACGACCAAAGATCCCAAACCTCGGTAAAAAAACAGCAAACTGATTAACATGGTGGCCAGATTTCCTTTCAGAAACTGAATTTGTATGAAAATAATCAGCACGATGATGCCCACCATCAATGGTTCTCTTGCAGCACCACTGATGCTACTCAGCACTCCCATTCTTTTCCTGGAATCTTCGATTTTATAAATTGTGTCCTTCAGCCTTTCAGCGTATTCAGGTTCTTTGCCGGTGGCTTTCAGGTATTTGAAATGATTGACATATTGAATGATTTGTCCTTGAAAAATGTTGTTGAAATTGGTCAGTTTGTAGGAAGCTACCGTGGTTTTTTTGTAAATGATTCTGTACAATAAATTGACCATCACCCCACCGACACAAACCAACAATGCAAATTTTGCATCCAGAAAAAATGCAAAACCAATATAGACCAGCAACATGACAATTTGTTCGAAAGCTCCAAAATAGGCATTGAATGCAGTAGAGAGGCTGTTGACTTCTCCGCTCAAAGTGTTTTGGATCCTCCCCGCATCGGTCTGTGTATATTTCTTGAAACTCATCCTGCCCAAACCGCTCAGTAGTTCCAACCTCAGTTTACGGATAAATGACTGTTGCAAAATGATTCGATAGACATAACTCAGATAAAATGCAATTCCCTTGAAAATGAAAAATACAATCATCAGAATCAGCACCGAACCCAACGAAAGTGGAATGCCGAGATTCTCTATGCCGTCGGTCAGATATTTTAAGTTCCCGGAATTCCCGATGCCCAGCGCTTCGCTATCGCCCGCCACCACTTGTAACAACGGAAAAAACATGGACAAGCCCAATCCGTCCATCAGACTGACCATGACACTCAGCACAAAAGCCAAAATGATTCTGTTTCCGAGGTAATGATAGAAGAATGCAAGATTGCTGAAGTATTTTTTTATGAGTTGTTTGAGTTTCTTCATCGGATGGTATGGACTTGCAAATTTGAGAAATTAATTTTCAATCAGCAACTCTGCCTGTTCGATGGCGGAATCGGTGATGTTGGCACCGCTGATCAGTGCCGCGATTTCCAAAATCCTTTGTTGGCTGTCGAGCAGTTTGACACGGGTCAATGTTTTTCCGTCTTCGGTTTGTTTTTCGACTTTGAAATGCACATCTGCCTTGGCTGCCACCTGAGGAAGATGGGTGATGGTAATCAGTTGAAGTTCGCCTGACATTTCTTTCATCAGTTTTCCGACTTCATCTGCAATCTTCCCAGAAACGCCGGTATCGATTTCGTCCAGAATCAAGGTCGGAAGTTCGAGTTTTCCGGCGAGTAATTTTTTGACCGCCAGCATCAGTCTTGATCTTTCACCGCCAGAAACCGATTTTTCGATTTCTTTCAAAGCTGCTCCTTTGTTGGCGCTGAACAGAAATTCAATTTCGTCTTTTCCATTGGGGCCGAAATCCGGTTTTGGTACTAATTTTAATTCAATGGCCGAATTTCCCATGCCCAATCTGTACACTGAATCCAGTATTTCTTTTTCAATTGCGGGAATGACAGATTTTCTGTTTTTTGAAATTGTTTTTGAAGTTTCATTGAGTTGTTTTTCCAAGGCCGAAATTTCGGTTTTCAGTGTTTCAATTTCTTTTTCGGTTTGTGCCGTGTGGGATTGCTCGTTTTCTAAATTTTGTTTTATTTCATTGAGTTCTTTCACTGTTTGCACATTGTGTTTGACCAAAAGTCGGTTGATCAGGTCGAGTCGCTCACTGAGTTGTGCCAATTTTTCGGGGTCGGCTTCTAATTGTTGTAGTTTTGAGCTGATTTCGTTGGCCAAGTCATTCAGTTCGATTTGTACGGATTCGGTTCTTTGGTGGAATTCTTCAAAATCTTTCCCCAAGTTACTGATTTTATGGAGCTGGACCGTCAATTGCCTCAGTTGCGAAATGATGCCCAATTCGTTCTCGTTGAGTCTGGTTTCTGTTTCTCCCAATATTTGGACGATTTCTTCAATGTTCTGTAGTTGGTTCAGAGATTTTTCTAAATTATTTAATTCATCTTCTTTTAAATCTGCAGCATTGAGTTCGTCCAATAAAAATTGGTTGTAATCGGCTTCTTTGTTGAGCTGAGCAAGTTTGTTGATGGCCTCAGAAAGCAATGAGCTTTTTTGGTTTCGTTGTTGAAGCAGATTCTTGTATAGGTTTAATTCACCCAATTGTCCGGCATAAGCATCCAATATTCGCAACTGGTATTCATGGTTGAACAGGTTTTGAGTATTGAATTGCGAATGAATGTCAATCAGGTTTTTGCTCAAATTTTGGAGTGTGATGAGATTGACCGGTGTATCATTGATAAATGCTCTTGATTTACCGCCAGGAAGGAGTTCGCGTCTGAGAATGGTTTCATCATCGTAATCCAAATCATTTTCTTCAAAGAATGGTTTCAGCTTGAGTCCGGAAATGTCAAACACAGCTTCTACCACACATTTTATTTTCGGATGGTTGAGTTGTTTCAAATCGGCTCTTTCGCCCATGATGAGTCTCAATGCGCCCAATAATATTGATTTTCCGGCGCCTGTCTCACCTGTGATGATGGTCAGTCCTTCACCGAACGACAGATTGAGTTCGTTGATGATTGCAAAATTTGAAACCGAAAGTCGGATATCATAATTGGTTTAAAGATTTAACGCAAAATTCGTTAATTCATTCGGATTTTCCATCATTCAAATCGACAGACTGAATCAATAAAATTTTTAATCAAGTTTTGGGGTGGATTTTGTTTCAAGTTTCAAGTACAATTGGCGAGAGTTAGAAAAATTGATTTTTCATAATTTTAGATTCATAGTGTTAATTTAACCATTAGATAATCAGAATAATTAACTTAAAATGAGTTTATTATCAAATAATTTAACCAAAAAAGAAAGCATTCTGCCGTAGCTTATTTGGCGATAATTACTTTTTCAGATTGTTCCAAATCGAGCTGTTGGTAGGCGAGAGTGCGCTGAGTGTTTCTTTGACTGCAGTAATATCTACCGAGGACATCATTCCACCGTTGAATATTTTTCCGATTTCGTCTTTTTTGGCCATAAAGAAAATGTCTAAGGGATAGAAGAGTGCGTAATTTCCTCTTTCGTAGAAACTTAATGTTTTGAGTGCATTCCCAATGTTATTTTTGGCTCTGGTTTCATTGTCAGACATGGTGTCTAAACCCATTCTGTGGTATTGATAATAAACATTTCTCAGCGTTCTGTTTTCATTTTTCAGCACATTGTTGATCAATGAAGCCCTAGCTTTGTTGCCGTCGATTTCGTTCCAGCCGCCGTATCTTGAGCTGCTCGCATTCATGGCGATTTGTTGTGCGGTTTTGAAGTATGGGGTTCCTCCTTCTAATTTGAATGTGTCCGCATCCATACCGAGTACATAATACACATAAAAGGCAATGACATCTGTGAGATTTTTGTTGCTGAATTTTCTGGGATTAAAAATCAGTTCTTCGTTTTCGGTATAGCTAAAATCAAACTGATTGTCCACAAAATTAAGCACAGGTGTAAAATAGGATGAATTGAAAACCGGCCTTCTCGATTGAATCTGAAGTCTTGCCTTGAAGTCGTTTCCACTTCTTGAAGTGATAATTATTAAAAAGGTGGATTCTATTTTTTCGTAGGGTTTGTAACGGTTATCGGTCCATTTTGTGGTATTGATAAAATCGCTCAGCGATCTTTGCAGGGTTTGATAAACCTGATTGTTTGAGCCTTGGACTTGTGAATAATCCACGGTCACTGTAGTCATAAATTCCTGCGCATTTGCTGTGGCAGAAATCAGTAAACAAATCAGTAGGCTTTTCAATTTATTTATCATAACATCAATTTTTCAACGATAAAGTTAAGGATATCTTTTGCAACTTCGCTTTTATTTTTTGCTTCGTGGCTGATCAACTGCTGGTCTTTGGTGATAAAGCTGACTTTGTTGGTGTCTTTTCTGAAGCCGGCTTCTTTGTCCTGCATTGAATTCAACACAATCATGTCCAGATTTTTATTCTTCAATTTTGCTTTTGCATTTTCAATTTCATCATTGGTTTCTAATGCAAATCCGATTAGCAATTGATTTTTCTTTTTTTCGCCCAGTCCTTTGAGGATGTCCGGATTTTTCACCAATTGAATCACCATTTCATCCTCCTTTTTTTTGATTTTTTGTTCTGCAATGTTTGCCGGTCTGTAATCTGCAACGGCGGCTGACATGATAACGATGTCCGCTTCTGTATATTGACTTTCCATTGCATTCTTCATTTCCAGTGCTGAGATCACATCTGTTCTCCGGATGGCAAATCCTTCGGTTGAAATCGCTGAGGGGCCACATACCAGACTAACTTCGGCACCCATATCTGCTGCTGCTTTGGCTATTTCGATTCCCATTTTGCCTGAAGAAAAATTGCCCACAAACCTGACCGGGTCAATCAATTCATAAGTAGGCCCGGCAGACACCAATACTTTCTTTCCATTGAGCGGTGCTTTTGATTGAATTTTGTCTTCCACAAAGCTTACAATATTTTCAGGTTCGGCCATTCTGCCTTCACCGCTGAGTCCGCTGGCGAGTTCACCACTTTCTGCAGGAATGATTAGGTTGCCGAAAGTTTTTAGTCTTTCTATATTTTGAGAAGTGCTCGGATGACGGTACATGTCCAAGTCCATGGCTGGTGCGACAAATACCGGACATTTTGCCGAGAGATAGACCGCCAGCACCAGATTGTCAGACGCACCATCAGCCATTTTTGATAGGGTATTGGCGGTGGCAGGTGCTATAATCATCAAATCAGCCCACAGTCCGAGTTCGACATGGTTGTTCCAACTGCCATCGCTGTTGCTGAATTCATATTCGACCTGGTTTTTTGAAAGGGTGGACAAGGTGAGAGGTGTCACAAAATCAAGGGCTTCTGGGCTAAGAATCACCCTGACTTCAGCACCTTTTTTGACCAGCAGACGAACCAGAAAAGCAGCTTTGTATGCAGCAATGCCTGCTGTAACAGCCAGCACAATTCTTTTCCGGTTCAGTATAGACATTTGTGATTACTTTTCTTCTTCTTCGGTTGTTGGATATCTAAAGTAGATATTGTCGTCCAACCATTCTTTGATTGCAATAGAGGTGGATTTTGGGAGGCTTTCGTAGAATTTTGAAACTTCGATTTGCTCTCTGTTTTCAAAAATTTCTTCCAACGAATCTGTGTGTGAAGCGAACTCATCGAGTTTTTGAAGGAGTTCGGTTTTCATTTCCTGATTGATTTGCTCGGCTCTTTTGGCCATGATGACAATCGATTCGTAAAGGTTCCCTGTTTTGGCTTCTATAGCATCTCTGTTGTAGGTACGGGTAGTGGTTTGTGCGTCTGTTTCTTTGAAGTTCATATCTGGGTTTTAATTGTGATTCAAAATGGATTAATCTTTTGTTTGTGCAGTGATTTTGCTTTGTTCAATTTTGGCTTCTGTGGCCTTGTATTTGTCCCAATCTTGCTGAAGCTTTGTCATTATTTTTCCGGCTTCTTCTGTGAATTCAGAATCGGGATAAGCTTTTGTAAACAAGCGATGTTGTGTCATTGCGTTTTGTAGTCTTAAATTTTTGTCTTCAAAACGGCTGTAATTTACGGCCAGTTCGTATTTTGAACGCAGGGAATACATCATGGCTTCTTCTCTGAGTTGAGTGTCGGGATAGTCTTCCAACACATTGTCAAAAGCAATTCCCGCTGCTTTGTATTTCATGGTTTTATAGTAAATCTTTGCAATTTCAAAAGCCTTTCTTTCGAGCTTTTGTCGCAATTCATTGATGTAACCGTTGGCTTCCTCTACCTTGGATGATTCGGGATAATTGTTGATGAAAAGCTGTAGTTCATCAATGGCATTGTAGGTGCTTTTTTGGTCGCGGTTGTAAACAGGAGAATCCAGATAAAAGGCATAAGCCGATCTGAATGCAGCTTCCTCTGCCCGAGAGTCGGCCGGATGGGTCAGATAAAAAGTTTTGAACTGATGACCGGCCAGTCGGTAACTTCTGTCCTTGTAGTTTGCATCGGCCAATTTGTAGGCGATGTCGGTTCCTTCCTCGGTACCCGAAAATGCAGAAGAGATTTTTGAATACAATTCAATGGCGTTTACCCATTTGCCTTCGTCGTAAAATTCATTCGCAATTTGAAGAATGTAATCCTTGTCGGAACTTTTCATTGCACTCTCCATTCGTTTGTTGCAAGAGGCAAGAACCACCAACAAAAACATTAATATACCTGCTTTTTTAAACATTCTGCAAATTTAAGAAAAAAACCTCACAAACATAAATCAATTCTTTCAATCAATTTGTTAAGGTTTTTACAAAAATTTAAGGTGAATGTTTATCGAGTATTGACGGCTTGTGAAAGACTTTGTCAATAAATTTCAGACTGATATACAATTCGTTGCGCTTCAATGGTTCAGTTCATCATACAGCTGTTTGATTTTTTGTGACAAATCGTTGCTCGCCGGTAACAATGGCAAACGGGTGAAAGGTTTGCAGATTCCTTTATGTGCGAGCAGACATTTGATTCCGGTCGGATTGCCTTCTATGTATATTGAACGGGTTATGTCCATCAATCGGTAGTGCAATTGGTAGGCTGCATCCACCTTTCGTTGAAGGCCGAGCCTAATCATTTGAGAATACAATTCGGGCAAAGCCTGACCTATGACCGAAATCGTGCCGCTACCTCCGGCCAGCGTCATGGGCAACCCAAATTCGTCATCACCCGAAATCACTTTGAAATCAGCGTTTTTGGATTGTAATATTTCAGTGCTTTGCACAAAATTCGGAGAAGCTTCCTTGATGGCGATGATGTTGCTGAAATCCTTTGCCAAGCGCAGGCTTGTGTGGGATGAAATGTTGGAAGCTGTCCTGCCCGGAACATTGTAGAGTATAATGTCAGCGTCGGTATTTTCGGCCAGCGATTTGTAATGTTGATAAATTCCTTCCTGGCTGGGTTTGTTGTAATTGGGTGATGATGAGAGTACAGCGATGAAAGGCGATAAATCAGTGTGTTTGAATTCCTCCTTGAGTGCAGCGGTGTTGTTTCCGCCCATGCCGAGCACCATCGGGACACGACCAGAGTTGGCAGACTGAATGGCTGCCACGACTTGTTTTTTTTCGGTTTCAGAAAGGGTAGGGGTTTCTCCGGTGGTACCCAGACAAACAAGGTAGTCAACTCCTCCCTTAATAACTGAATCTACCAACTTTTCGAGTGATTGAAAATCAATGCTTCCGTCTTCATTGAATGGGGTAATAAGTGCTACGCCGGTGCCGGTCAGTTTTTCCATTTTGAATGATTTTTTTGCACTTCAAAGATAATGAGTTATTGTGAATAATCGAGGCAATGCCTTATGAAGAATCAAAAGTTTTTGATGCGCCAAGGTTTAGGATAATAATTGTTTGAACGGCTGCCGATAAATTTAATCCAACCCAAACCAAATCCTTTGAAAGTCAGCAGATAAATACCTGCTTTTTTTACATCAACTTCTGGGTCGCTACCTCTCAAAAAAGCCAATGCCTTGTCCTTTCCGATTTCTATTTCCGGGAAATGGTGAAGCTTGAAGTGAAAATTGGCGAGCGCTTGAGAAGGAATGAAATTCTTTCCTTTTAGCTCACCCAACTCAAGGCCTTGGGTTCGGGTCCGGCTTCCTACAGTGGAATCCGTAGCCCGGCGGCAGATCCGGTTCATTCCATCCTTCCGACC
>JAQVKJ010000038.1 GCA_028694715.1 Weeksellaceae bacterium
CAATTTTCATCAAAATTACTGATTTGAATGAACCCTTACAAGTTTTTTATTTGCCGTTGGTAAGCATTGTTTTGAGTTGTTTTTATTAACTTCGCTTCAATGCAAAATGAATAGGGATGAATGATTTGGTCTGGCATTTTAAAAGCTTTGACACTCTCACTCCGACTGAGTTGTACGAGATTCTGCGATTGAGGAATGAAGTTTTTGTGGTAGAACAAAATTGCATTTACAATGAATGCGACGGCAAAGACATCAAATGCCACCATCTTTGGTGTTCTTTGGGTGGTGAAATCATTGGTTATTGTAGGATTGTTTCTCCGGGTGTTTCTTATGTGGAGCCTTCTTTCGGGAGATTGGTTAGCAAACCCGGATACAGAGAACTGAAGCTAGGTCACCAGATGCTGGGGTTAATAATTCAGATTATAAAAAATCATTACCATACTGGTCGGATTAGAATCAGTGCACAAGTTTATTTGAAACAATTTTATGCCCAATACGGTTTTGTTCAGGTATCAGAAGAATACCTTGAAGACACATTGCCCCACATGGAGATGCTGAGAGAGGATTGATTGAGGAATCAGAATTTTTTGATGATTTTTCGGTCGAGTACGGGGTTGGGTGACTGCCAAATAAAATAATAACCCAGAATAACGAACAACATACCAATCAGGCTTCCACCAATGGTGTCGAGTACGAAATGTTTGGACAAATAGACCCTGCCGATGGCCACCAGCCCCATAAGTGAGCAGAGTAAAATCTGTAAAATTCTGTTTTTGGTCTGCATACACAGATAAAAACAAAGAATAACTCCCAGAATCGTATGTCCAGAGGGAAAAGTGTAGGGGATTTGAGATTCGACGCCATCAACGAGATTGAGCGGAATTTTTTTCAGTTCAAAATAATAGGTCGGTCGATGTCCGTGAATGAAAAAGGTCCGTTTGATGAGCATACCGGCCAGACTTCCGCTAAGGGTAGCCCAGATAAGAAAAATAAAATTCCGCCAATTGCTCTTCAGAATGATGTAAATCAGAGTACCAATCAGTACATATGTGGTTGCTATGTCAGTGTAGTATTTGAAAAAAAAGCTGAAAAACGAATTGTGAAAATTTCTGTTGAAGTACAGGTGAAGAGCATCTTTTCCGTAATAGGAGATAGCCATCAGCCCGATGAAATTAATCACAAAAAAGCTGGCAAAAAAAGGCCACAGCCATTTGATTAAGTCTTTTGATTGATTCATATTTCTTTTCCGTTGCAAATTAAGCGAAAAAAGAATCGATAATCCTATCGGATTTGAATTTTATTTTGTCCTAATTTGATTCGTTGTACAGGGTGTTGTTTTTATTTAAAAAATTAAACTGCAGGTATTTATATGAGTCTCTCGGTACGATTTTGATCCATCGTTTGTATTTAATGTACCATTTTTGTCGGATGCTTGGAATTCCTTTTGTCAGAAAAGCAGCCACAAAAGGATGGACATGAAGCGAAATTTCTTTGATGTCCTTTCCTTTGGTGTCGATGATGTTTTTGAGAATCATTTCAATTTTTCCAATCAGTACGATGGGAGCTTCCACCTTTTCGCCCGGCGGATTGGGATTTTCTTCGCTGGTGAGGATATTGAGTTCGGGTTTCACCCTTTGTCTTGTAATTTGAATCAGACCGAATTTGCTCGGAGGGAGTATTTTGTGTTTGGCTTTGTCCTTTGTCATTTCGGCTTTTAGGTGGTTGAACAGTTCCACCTTGTGGGCATTGTTTGTCATGTCAATAAAATCGACAACGATGATACCACCCATGTCTCTGAGCCTGAGTTGTCGTGCAATTTCTGTTGCCGCGACCTTGTTCACCGTCAGTGCGGTTTCTTCTTGGTTGCTTGAATTTCTCGAAATGTTTCCTGAATTCACATCGATGACATGAAGTGCTTCCGTATGTTCAATCACCAGATAAGCACCTTTTGATTGAGGAATGGTCACATTCTTCCCAAACGAGAATTTGATTTGTCTTTCAATACCCGTTCTTTCAAAGAGTGGCACTTCTGATTCTTTGACGAGTTTGATGATTTTACTTCTGTCGGGTGCAATGATGTTGAGATATTCTTTCATGTCACTTGCGAGTTGCTCATCGTCCACAATGATTTTCACGAATTCTTCGTTGAAATTATCTCTTAGAATACCCGAGGCCAAATCGATTTCCCTCAACAGTTTCATCGGCACTTTTTTCTTTTGAATGTTTTTGAAGGCGGTCTGCCATTTGTTTATCAAATAATTCAAATCCGCATGCAGCTCTGCTACTTTTTTGTTTTCTGCTGCAGTTCTAATAATTACACCAAACCCTTCTGGCTTAATGCTTTCCACCAATGCTGTGAGCCGGTCTCTTTCGGATTTTGAGCCTACTTTTTGTGAAATGGAAACTTTGTCTGCATAAGGGCAGAGGATTAGATAACGGCCTGCGATTGAAATTTCTGAGGTGATTCTCGGTCCTTTGGTATGGATGGGTTCTTTGGTGATTTGAATCAATATCTGGTCTCCGGGTTCCAATACCTGATTGATGGTTCCATTTTTACTGATTTGGGGTTCTTTTTTGAATGATTTCAGATAATGTGACCTATATTTTCCATTGCTGACCAACTTTGTATAGGCCAAAGAAGATTTCACATTGGGTCCTAAGTCGTGGTAATGCAAGAAAGCATCCTTTGAATAACCAATGTCCACAAAAGCTGCATTCAAGCTGGGTGCAAGTTTTTTGACCTTCCCCAAATACATATCACCCACTGCAAAATTCAAATCCAGGTTTTCCTGATGGAGTTCCATCAGTCTCCCATCTTCGAGCATTGCTACCTGAACTGACTCATCACCTGCGGATACTATTAATTCTTTATTCATTTCTGCAAATTACTATATAAAAAGAGCAAGGTAAACCCTTTCGAGGTTTGTTTCAGAAAGATGATTTACAAAAGTTCTTCAGAAAAACTGCCACTCTGCAAAACAGGGTAACATAAAGTGAACACAAACAACAAAAGCACTTTCCAACCAATACAAGTTGGAAAGTGCGTTAAAAGTTAATCAGAAAGATTTTATTTCTTCTTTTTGTGTCTGTTCAATCTGCTTCTCTTTTTTCGCTTATGAGTAGCTACTTTATGTCTTTTTCTTTTTTTACCGCTTGGCATATAACTATTATTTTACTTTAACTTTGGCTTTTACGCTTTCAACAAAGGACTTGGCCGGTTTAAAAGCGGGTACATTATGTGCAGGAATGATGATAGAGGTTCCTTTAGAGATGTTTCTCCCGGTTTTTGAAGCTCTTTTCTTAACAATGAAAGAACCAAATCCTCTCAAATAAACATTTTCTCCTGATTCCAAAGAATTCTTAACTTCATCCATGAAATGTTCAACCACTTTCTGAGTTTCGTTTTTCTCAAGTCCCAACTTGTTTGAAATGTTGGCAACGATTTCTGCTTTCGTCATAATTATTTATTTTTTTGTTACTAATTTTCTTAAGAAGTTTGCAAATATAGTATTTGTAATAAAACAAAAAAAGAATTCTCATCATATTTATGAGTTTTAACTCTCTGATATTGATTTGGTTTGATGCCGGAAACAGAAATCTTCCGTGGAGAGGTCAGACCGACCCTTACAAAACATGGATTTCCGAAATTATTTTGCAGCAAACTCGTGTGGCACAAGGCCGCGATTATTACATCCGCTTCTGTAATGCATTCCCAACGGTCAAAGCATTGGCCGAAGCGGACGAGCAGCAGGTACTCAAACTATGGCAGGGACTCGGATACTATTCGCGGGCCAGAAATCTACATCACAGCGCTCGTTTTATCATGAACGAAATGAAAGGGGTATTTCCAAATAATTTCAAGGATTTGCTACAATTGAAAGGGGTTGGTCCCTATACTGCAGCCGCCATAGCTTCTATCGCTTTCAACGAAGTTGTACCAGCCATAGACGGAAATGCCTTCAGGGTTTTGGCGCGTTACTTTGACATTGAACATGACATTTCTGCTTCCAACACTTTTCGTTACTTCTTTGAACTGGGACATCAAATCATAGATTCCAAACGACCCGGAGATTTCAACCAAGCAGTGATGGAACTCGGTGCAACGGTCTGTTTACCGGTGAATCCCAAATGTGAAATATGTCCGCTGAACGAATCCTGTGCGGCACTTTCACTAAACAAAATCCACTGTTTGCCGGTCAAAACAAAAAAAACCAAAGTCAAAACCCGGAGATTGAATTTTTTTGTAATTACAGACGGTTTGAATTATCTGATGGTCAAAAGAACCGCTGATGATATCTGGAAAAACCTATATAGTTTTCCTCTGACAGAAGACAAAATCAAATCGATTGAAACGACTGTTTTTGGTGAGTCAGGCATAGAGTTTTCCGAAGTTCATCATGTAACCCATCTTCTGACCCATCGAAAATTAGAAATTAAATTTCTGAGAGGAGTTTGTACTAGCTCCCAATTAAAACAAATTTCTGAAAAACTCAAAGCAGTGATATACAGCAGAGAAGATTTATTTGTACTCCCGGTTCCAAAGCCCATTGAAAAATATTTGAAGGACAAAATATAAATTCTTCTTTGTGGTTATATATTTTGTGTATTTTTGATAAAAGTTGAATTATGAGCGGAACAATTAATAAAGTTATTTTGATAGGAAATGTAGGCGGAGAAATCAAAATCCATCGTTTTGACAACAACAATCTGATTGGTCGTCTCTCCATTGCCACCAGCGAGAGTTATGTTGCAAAAGACACCGGTCAAAGGGTAGAACAAACCGAATGGCACAATTTGGTAGTGAGGAATAAACTGGCCGAAATTTTTGAAAAACATGTAAAAAAGGGGGACAAACTGTATATAGAAGGAAAACTCAAAACCCGAAAATGGACCGATCAAAACGGACAAGACCGCTACTCCACAGAAATCATCGTAACCGAGTTCAGCTTTCTAACTCCCAAAGGTGGTTCTGGACTTTCAACACAGGAAGACTCCAACAATCCCAATGATTCCTTTGAGGATTAAACCAACGATTGTACAAATGATGAGGTTTTTTTTTCTAATTCTGATTTCTTTGGGTTTGACAGGCTGTGGCGATGATTATTCAATCAAACCCATTGGACAACTCAGGCTGGAATATCCAGAATCTAAATACAAAAACTCCGATTTTCCCTGTCCGTACAGTTTTGAATATTCTAGTTTTAGCATCAGAAAAGAAACAGAAAACCCATGCTGGTATGTGCTGAATTATCCCGAAATGAAAGCCAACATTTACCTCACTTATTATTCCATCAATAGCAGAGATGACTTGGCTGACAAAATCAAAGACAGTGAAAAAATTGTTCACAATCAAACAGTTAAAGCCAGCTACATTTCTCCAAGAGAATTTATTTTTGATAAACACAAGGTGTACGGAACCTTGTTTGAACTGGGCGGTGAATCGGCGGTCAATATTCAATTTCACGCTACTGACAGCCTCAATAATTTGCTGACAGGTTCGGTTTATTTTTCGGCACCCCCACAGTACGACTCACTGCAACCCGCCATTCAGTATCTGAAAAAAGATGTGGTGCATCTGATTGAGACCCTGAGATGGAAATAATTTTCCAATCCGTTCAAAAACCTTAGTTTTGCAACTTATTTATAGACAATGAAAGAAATATTGATTCAGGTTGCTCAGCTGATACTGTGTTTGTCAATTTTAGTAAGCCTTCATGAGCTGGGGCACTTCCTTGCAGCCAAATTCTTCAAAACCAAGGTAGAAAAATTCATGTTGTTTTTTGATCCGTGGTTTGCACTGTTCAAGAAAAAAATAGGCGAAACTACCTACGGAATCGGTTGGCTCCCTTTGGGCGGCTATGTGAAAATAGCCGGAATGATAGACGAGAGCATGGACAAGGACCAACTAAAACAAGAACCCCAACCTTGGGAATTTAGAAGCAAACCCGCTTGGCAACGACTGATCATTCTACTTGCAGGTATTATCGTAAACATCCTTCTCGCTTGGTTGATTTATACCACCATGCTAACTGTAAACGGAGACAATTATGTGTCGGTCGAAAAAATGCAGGAAAACGGATTGGCATATAGCGAGGCAATGAAGCAGGCAGGATTTGAAGACGGCGACAAAATACTGACTGTCAACGGAAAATATCAAAAAAGAGCCGATTGGATGGCGATTGATATACTTTTGGCTGATTCAATCCGGGTGGACAGAAATGGAAAAGAACACACCATCCAACTTAGCGACGGCAATATCAAATCCATACTGAATGGAGCAATGAGCCAAGGATTGTTTGCCCCAGACATGAAAGATGTGGTGGTGGACAGCCTACTACAAGACGGGAATGCAGCTCGGGCAGGATTGCTGAAAGATGACCAAATCATTGCTATCAATGGCCATCAGTTGAGAAGCTTCAGTGATTTTAAAAAACAGCTCAATCAATACAAAGGAGATTCTGTGCAGTTGGGTATTCTAAGAAGTGGGAAGCAGATTGAACTTCAAGCGTTGATTTCTGACTCCGCTTCGCTCGGTTTTTATAACCGTGGCATGAATGAATTCAGTAGTTCTGAAATGATTGTGCACAAGGATTACAATTTCCTGCAGGCGATTCCGGTAGGTCTCAATAAGACTTTCACCAATTTGGTTTATCAAATCAAACAGTTCAAACTGATTATTCGTCCCAAAACCGAAGCATACAAACAGGTTAGCGGCCCTCTGAGGCTATTCAAAGTATTTGACCCTCAATGGGATTGGGAAAGGTTTTGGGGATTCACCGCCATGTTTTCAATCTGGCTTGCTTTCATCAATTTACTTCCAATTCCCGCATTGGATGGTGGCCACGCAATGTTTACCATCATTGAGATGATTACCGGCAAAAAAATAAGTGAAAAAACGATGGAAATTGCGCAAATCACTGGCTTTATCATATTGATGACATTAATGGCACTGATTTTTGGTAACGACATCTATAGACTGATTGTGGGCGGATAAGCCCAAAACAAAAGCCGTTTGATTACACAAACGGCTTTTGATGCTCCTCCTGTTGGGCTTGAACCAACGACCCTCTGATTAACAGTCAGATGCTCTAACCAACTGAGCTAAGGAGGAATTTCCCTGTAATTGGACGGCAAATATAGAACTGATAATTTATTCCTGCAAACTTTTGTGAAAACTTTTTTGGCTAAAATTTTCAATCTACAAAATTACCGATTTTGGCTGCCGTTTACACAAAACCAAATGAATGATTACCAACAAATATCCCTTATTTGCAGTAAGTTGATTCAGAAGCCTTCCCTAATGATTTGTTCGGGTTTTACACCCAAATTTTTTAACTCACTCATCACTGTATCCATCATCGGGTCCGGGCCACAGAGATAGTAGTACTGTAGTCCGGGTTCGGCATATTTTGCGATGAGATCCTGATTTACATAACCGTGTTCGTAACCTTCGGCAAGTTCAGCGGATAATATATTGACAAAATTATCACCCAATAGGCGTTCAAATTCATCTTTTCTGATGATATCTGCCTTGGTTTTATTAGCAAATATCAACTTATTGTTCCCCACACTGTCTTCCTTTTTAAGTGATTTAAAGATTGCAATAAATGGGGTAATACCGGCACCTCCGGCAATGAAAACCCCTTCTCCTTTGTATTGGATATCGCCAAATACCTCACCGATGAGCAATTCGTCTCCAGCGCGAAGTGTAATCAATTGCTCAGTCATTCCATGATGCTCGGGATAAGTTTTGATGTTGAATTCTATGGTGTCATCTTCTTCCAGAGAAACAAAGGTGAAAGGCCTTGCCTCTTCGGTCCAGCCTTCTTTATTGATGGAAACATCCACTGCTTGGCCGGGCAAATAACGAATTCCATCGGGTTTTACGGCAACAATTCCGAGTACATCTTGGGTCAGTTGTTCCACCGACTTAACGCTAACTTTTGTGGGTTCAATATAATGTGGCATCTTGTAAATTTTTTATGGTTAATTTCTTTTTATCAAGCATTTTTCAGTCGAACATCAACGAGCATTCACCAGATTTGTCCGGGTTTAAGTGGTTCAATACAATACAACAGAAACTGTCTTTTGTTGCTAAGGCCCTTGTCGTTTCTATTATAACAGATATAGCCCTATCATCTGACAAAACATTAAGTAACAAGTAACTGACTTATCAAATTTAAGGATTCTCGCTTGAGTTTCCAACAATTTTCTTAGCGGACTTTCTGTAGTAATTATCTGAAAAACAAATTTCAGCTGAAGTTTTGTTGCGCTTAGAAGGATTGTTTACCGGTATCGCTACCTTTTTTTGCCGTAAAACTCTTTCTTATTCCGTTGATATCAAAAGTCACCAGATTTTGCTGGTCTGGAAAAGAACTAATGAGCATTGAATTTTT
>JAQVKJ010000039.1 GCA_028694715.1 Weeksellaceae bacterium
ATTAAGTATTAAGTATCAAGACTTAATCTCTAATTTATTCGTTATTATTTTTTAATGTTTTCTGAAAAGAAAAATTCATATTGGAAACCTCTACTAATTGATTTATGACAGGCTGAACCATTTCTTCACCGATTAGTTTTAATCTTTTAGCAAGAATTAATTGCGATATTAATTCAAATGTAGAGCCATTTGCAATTCCTAGAAACTGTACAAACTCTTTATTTGAATTTCTTCCTGCGCCTTCGGCTATATTAGATGGAATAGAAACCGCACATTTTTTAATCTGATGAGTTAGATTAAACTTTTCATCTTCAGGTAAAAGCAAAGAAATTTCATAAATATCACCAGCAATATCCATTGCTTTTTGCCATATTTTTAATTTTTCAAAGTTATGCATAGTCTTAATTCTTAATACTTTCGTCTTGATACTAATTCCTCAGTGGTTTACCCGTTTTCAACATATGCTGTATTCTTTCCAGTGTTTTTCTTTCGCCACATAACGACAGAAAAGCTTCTCTTTCCAAATCCAGTAGATATTGTTCAGATACTTCAGCTGGTTCTGATAGATTTCCACCGGTCATCACATAAGCAAGTTTGTTGGCTATCAGCCGGTCGTGTTCCGAAATGTATTTTCCGGCGACCATTTGATCGCTTCCTACATAAAACATTCCCATGGCATTTTTGCCCATCACTTTGACCTTCTCAGTAATCGGTTGGGTATAACCTGATTCAGACATAACAATCGCATGTCTTTTGGCTTCCGCAATTTGTCTGTCTTTGTTCACCACAATGATGTCTTCATTTCTGATAAAGCCTAAATTTTTGGCTTCAAAGGCTGAAGTCGCCACTTTGGCCATTGCGATATTCATGTATGCTTCCCTTAGGTGATTGATTTTCACATCATCAGGCATCAGATGTTGACAAGCTCTTTTGGTCATCTCCTTGGTGCCTCCGCCGCCGGGAATTACGCCGACTCCCACTTCTACCAATCCAATGTAGGTTTCTGCGGCAGCAACAATTTTATCAGCATGCAATGACATTTCACAACCGCCACCCAAAGTCATTCCGTGTGGTGCTACCACCACCGGAACGGCACTGTAGCGCACCCGCATCATGGTGTCTTGAAAGATTTTAATCGCACGGTTCAACTCCCACCAATCCTGCTCTGCAGCCATCATCAGTATCATTGCCAAATTGGCACCCACAGAGAAGTTATCCGCCTGATTGCCAACAACCAAACCACGATAATCTTTTTCAGCCAGCTCAATCGCCTTGTTAATTCCTGCGATGACACCACCGCCCATCGAATTCATTTTGGAACGGAATTCTAAGTTGATAATGCCGTCACCCAAATCCTGAATGCTCGCTTCGGGATTCGACCAAATTTCTTTGGATTTTCTGATATTGTCCAGAACGATGAAAGCATCCTGGCCGGGAATTTTCTTATAATCTTTGGACTGAATGTCGTAGTAATAAGTTTTTCCGTCTTTGATTTGATAGAAACTGTTTTTTCCCGAATCAAGCATTTCTTTAACCCAATCAGCGGTTTTGTATCCTTCTGATTCAATCAGCTCAATGCCGTTCTTTAGACCCATCAAATCCCAACTTTCAAACGGTCCATATTTCCAAGCATAACCTGTTTTCATTGCGTCATCGATGCTGTAAAGTACATCCGAAATTTCCGGAACTTTGTCGGCTACATAAGCAAGGAGTGAGGCAAAATGCTTTCTCAACAATTCACCTGCTTTTCCTTTGTCTTTTAGCAAAATTCCGAGTCTGTTTTTGATTCCGCCGGCTTGTTTAGCCCTCTCTATCACCGGTAGATTCTTTCTGTCGAGTGGTCGATATTCTAATTTTTCTAAGTCTAATGCAAAGCGGTTGGTCTGTCCACTGTCTTTGTCATACACCTTATAATAAAAGCCTTTTTGTGTTTTGTCGCCCAAGAATTTATTTTCCAAAAGAAAATTCAAAACTTTTGAATCTTTCAGGTCCTGAAGGAATATATCGTTCGGGCAATTTTGTTGCAATCCTTTGGTCACATTGGCCGCAGTGTCCAATCCGACCAAGTCAGCCAGTTTGAAAGTCCCGGTTTTGGGTCTTCCCAAAATGGAGCCTGTCAATGTATCGGCTTCTTCTATGGTCAAGCCTATTTGCTGTGCGAGTTCCATGACTTTGGCCATGGAATAAACACCGATTCTGTTTCCGATGAAACCCGGAGTGTCCTTACATAAAACGGGGGTTTTTCCGAGGAATTTATCGGCGTACATGCTCAGAAAATCAATGATGGAAGCATCGGTTTTCGGTCCCGGAATGATTTCAAATAATTTCAGATAACGCGGTGGATTGAAGAAATGGGTACCACAGAAATGTTTTTGAAAATCTTCCGAACGGCCTTCACTCATCAGATGAATCGGAATTCCGGAAGTGTTGGAAGTGACCAACGAGCCTTCTTTTCGGAATTGATCTACCTTTTCAAACATCGACTTTTTGATATCTAATCTTTCGATGATTACTTCAATCACCCAATCTGAATCTTTGATTTTCTCCAAGTCATCTTCAAAATTCCCTACTTCAATCCGCGAGACAAAAGCTTTGTCGTAAATCGGAGATGGATTGGATTTGATGGCATTTTTCAAGTGGTCGCTTGCAATTTTGTTTCGGTCGCTGCCTTCTGCCTGCATATCCAGCAGTCTGACCTGCAATCCGTTGCCAGCAAAATGACACGCAATCGCAGAGCCCATTACTCCCGAGCCCAATACCGTAACTTTTTTTATGTGCCTGTTCATTTTATTTTTAATTAACTTTTATATTCTTTTTCCTTGTAAATCTCTTTGTCAACCGCGATTTCATTGATTTTATACAATACATCAAAGAAAATGTCCAATTCTTGTTGTGGAATTCTTTCTTCTATCGCTTCATAAAAAGTCAACACCACTTTTTTGGAAACATCCCGCATTTTGAGACCTTCATCGGTGAGATAAATCAATACACTTCGCTTGTCTTCGGGATGATTTTCTCTGACAATCATTCCTCTTTCTTCCAGTTTTTTCAGGGTACGCGACAAACTTGTTGGTTCCATTCCCATTCTGGGTCCTAATGATGTACTCGGCGTTCCCTGCTTAGGGTCGAGCGACAAAAGTGCAAATCCCAAAACCATGGTGGAATCGAACTTTGATGCCTGTTCATTGTACATTTTCTGAATGGTCAACCAAGTACTCCTGATATAATGATCGATGGTCAAATCGCCTTGTTCCATAAACTTTACATATAATACTTACAAATATATGAAAAATATATTATGCATGCATAATATATTAAAAAAATTATAATTAATTTAGATGAAGATTAAAATACTTTATGCCTAAATCCTTTTCACTGTTTACAAAAGAAGATACCACGCTGTTTCTCAGCGGAAAGCATTACCGCCTTTATGAAAAATTAGGTTCCAGAAAGGTGAAATTCAACGGAAATGAAGGGATTTACTTTGCGGTTTGGGCACCCAATGCCAAATCGGTGGCTGTCGTGGGAGAATTCAATCAATGGAAAAGAAGCAAACATAAACTAAAGAAAAAAAAGGACGGGAGTGGAATCTGGGAAACATTCATTTCCGGTTTGGATTTGGGAATCATATACAAATATTCAATTCAAACCCAAGGTGGAGAAATTTTGGAGAAAATCGACCCTTTTGCATTTTCCTATGAAATTCCGCCGAAGACCGCTTCCGTTGTTACTTCCACTTGGTATCGGTGGAAGGATAAAAAATGGATGAACAAAAGAAAGAAACTCAATTCATTGGCCTCCCCCATTTCCATTTATGAGGTTCATTTGGGTTCTTGGCGCAGAGATCCTGCGGAGCCTGACCGCTGGTTGACTTTTGTGGAAATCGCTGACAAGCTGATTGAGCATGTGAAGAAATTGGGTTTCACCCATGTGGAATTCATGCCAGTGATGGAACATCCTTATCCGCCGTCATGGGGATATCAGATCACTGGATTCTTCGCACCAACTGCTCGTTACGGCACACCACAGGAATTGATGTATTTGATTCAGGAATTGCACAATAATAATATAGGTGTCATCCTCGACTGGGTGCCTTCGCATTTTCCGAATGATGCGCATGGATTGTACGAATATGACGGCACCCATTTGTACGAACATCCCGACAAGCGCAAAGGTTTTCATCCGGACTGGAAATCTTCGATTTTTAATTACGAAAAAAATGAAGTTCGTTCCTTTTTAATTAGCAATGCCATGTTTTGGTTAGAAAGGTATCATGTGGACGGATTGCGTGTGGACGCTGTTACTTCCATGCTTTACCTTAGTTATTCCAGAAATGAGGGCGAATGGATTCCCAATCAATACGGCGGTCCTGAAAACTTAGATGCCATTTCATTTTTGAGAGAACTGAACGAAACGATTTATTTGAATTTTCCTGATGTACAGATGATTGCGGAGGAATCTTCTTCTTGGCCGAAAGTCAGTCATCCTACTTCTGAAGATGGTTTGGGATTTGGCATGAAATGGATGATGGGCTGGATGAATGATACTTTGGATTATTTCAAAATCGATCCATTCTATAGAAATCACCATTATCACAAACTGACTTTCAGCATCATGTATGCTTTCACTGAAAATTTCATTTTGCCGCTGTCACATGATGAAGTTGTTCACGGCAAAAGTCCGATGCTGTACAAAATGCCGGGTGATGAAAAACAAAAACACGCAAATCTCCGCGCACTTTATCTTTATATGTTCACACATCCCGGAGCCAAACTGTTGTTTATGGGCGATGAATACGGAGAAACTTCCGAATGGAATTATGACCATTCGCTGAACTGGCATCTGCTCGAATTTGAAGCACATAAGAAATTAATGGATTTTGTGGCTAAATTAAATCGTTTGTACACTTCTGAACCTGCACTTTATAAATTCCAGTTTGATTATCGCGGATTTGAATGGATTGAGGTCGAAGATGAAAGCAACAGCATATTTATTTATCAAAGAAAATCTGGAAAGAAAAAAGATGCGCTAATCATTGTTCTGAATCTCATTCCGGTGGAAAAGAAAGATTACCGTGTTGCATTTCCGTCACACGGCATTTGGAAATGCATACTGAATTCGGACAGCGCAGAATTTTGGGGGAACGGCAGTAAAATCAAAGACATCAAAACGCAACAACAAAAATACAAAAGGCATGATTTCTCTGCAAAAATGAATATTCCGGGATTGTCCGGTTTGATTTTTAAATTGGAAAAATCCCTTCCCATCAGAAAGAAGAGTAAAAATCCGAAAAATGCTGAATGAAAACCCATTAAACACATATTGACGATAAAGCACTCTGTTAAAAATTCAAACCTATTTTAGAATCATTAAATGAATTCAAAAATAAATTGTAACTTTCTGCTGATTTTTTTCCACGCAACCTTTGCGTTGTTTTTCCATCATAAGAAACACAATAATACCATAATAAGAGATGAGAAAGATAATTTTAATTGTTACTTTGTTTTTATCGGGAATTTTTATGTTGTCGTGTCTGGAAAATGAAAGAGTGGACAATATATACTATACGATGAAACCAATTGACAGTGTTGATATTCAAGCTGTCAACGGACTCAATGAAGTGACCGAAATCAAAACTTATTATACTCGTAACAGTGAATGCGAAGATTTTTTTAATTTTGATTACAAAGGTTTTGATATGGAAAGAAGAGTTGCAATTGTGACTTGGAACATCGATGATGTCAACTGTGCAGAAATCAGTGAAGCCACCCACGCAATTCTAAGATTCAAACCGTTGAACAGAGGTGAATACACCTTCAAGTTTTGGAAGGGAAACAATGATTAGAATCAGCCCGAATATATCGAGAAGACAATTATAATTCCATAAAATTTGGATGAAGGACTGAAAATATTAATCAAAGAATGTCAAAAAAACAAAAGGTCAGCACAGGAAAAAATATACAACAGATTTTCCGACAGGCTGTTCTCAGTGTGTCTAAGATATTCAAAAAACTATGAAGACGCACAGGACATCTTTCAAGATGGATTTATTTTAATTTTCAGCAAAGTTTCCCAATATCAATTCAAAGGCTCCTTTGAAGGTTGGATGAGGAGAATTATGGTCAATCTGTGTATAGAAAAATTCAGAACCACCAACTATCTGTATGTAGTCAACGAAGAAATTACACCTGATGAGGATTTGGCAGAAGACATCAGCGAAGAAAAAACCCAGTACAGTTATGAAGAGCTGCTTGGGTTTGTTCGTCAGCTGCCAGAACGCTACGGACAGATATTTAACATGTATGTGATTGACGGGTATTCACACAAACAAATTTCAGAATTACTCAATATATCGGTGGGCACATCCAAGTCAAATTTATCGAGAGCTCGTGAGAAGCTTGCAAACATGATTAGTAAAAACAGTACAGAAAATATAGCGTCAAAATGAAAAAGAACATTGACCCAATTTTTAAAAACAAGTTGGACAGTCCGCAGAAAGCACCCGATGGTGCTTGGGATTACATCCAGAGTCAACTTCCCCCAGAAGATGACACTAAACCACTGCTTCCATTCTGGAAAAAGCACTTGGGAATAGCCATTTTGGCGGCAGTACTTGTAGGAACAGGATTGGTGATTATCGGTAATAAATCCTTGTTTACTCAAGAGCCAGTGAATCAAATTACACATGATTCTATGGAGCAATTAAATACAGATTTTGAAGGTAAGAAAGTCCAACAAAATCAAATGAATTTCAAAACCGAAGGGAAGATTTCCAATGCCCCAACTCAGCAAAATGAAAGACAAACAGCCACAGATGTAAATCAACAGTACGGCAACGATGGTGCATATAAAATCAGTAATGTAGATAAGTATCAATCTACAAAGGGCAATGTGTCACAAAACAATCATCAAGGTGTAAATACTCCCAACGAGCAAAATGATTTATTTTCTACCGTTCTCACTCAAAATTATGCACAGACCAAAGCAATAAAAAAACCATGGAGTCCTGAACTCATCTTTATTGAATCATCCGCTTTGCTGAAAGAAATTTATATCCAAAATGAAAACTTGATTGCATCTACTATCCCAGACAGCAAATCAGAAAAACAGAAAGAAAGGAAAAACAAATTCAAAATGGATTTTGATAAATTCTATCTATCAGGATTTGTATCCCCAACTGGATTAAATACTTTCGTAGGATCTTCCATGCTTTCTGATAACTTGAACGAATATAAAACAGAAAACAATATCACCCTTTCATACGGACTCAAAGCCGCTTATGCAATCCATCCAAAAGTAAAAATCCGTACAGGTCTTTCTGTCATTGGATTTGAACAAATCACCAAAAATGTTTTGTTGTCCACTGGCTTTTCTGAAACTGCGGACTCATTTACAAGTGCTAATGATAATATAATTTATAGTGGAAACCTCAGAATCCACAATCCCAACGAAACAAATGACCTCAGCTATAGAATTTCCGATGGCGATGTACAGCAGCAGTCACAGTTTATAGAAATCCCACTGGAAGCAGAAATTTCAGTTTTCCAGAGTGGTTCCATCGGCATCAGCGCAACCGGAGGTGGAAGTACATGGCTTTTGTCAAAAAACAAAATATACGCACACACCAACGGACATACGGAGGAACTCGGCAAGGCGGACAACCTAAACAAAACTTCCTTCAGTGCCAATGCAGGTCTTAAATTCGATATGAAAATCTCTGAGAATGTACAACTCAATGTTGAACCCAATTTCAAATATCTACTGAACCCGGTGAGGAACATTGAGAATTACAGTCCATACACCATTGGCGTTAATGCTGGAGTAACCGTAAAAATAAAATAACACCAAGGATTTTGGAAGAAAAATCTTTTTATGACAAAGTCTATGATGCAGTGCGCAACATCCCTGAAGGCAGGGTCACTTCATATGGAGCAATCGCTGAATTCTTAGGCAGAAAAGGCTCCGCAAGGATGGTAGGATGGGCAATGAGCAATTCCCACACCCTTACAGATGTACCTGCGCACAGAGTTGTCAATCGGAACGGACTTCTGACAGGAAAACACCATTTCAGACCACCTGAACTAATGCAGCAATTGCTTGAAAATGAAGGAATCACCGTAGTCGATGACCAAATCCAGAATTTCAAAAAAGTGTTTTGGTTGCCAATGGACAAGAAGGATTGAAAGCTGAAGTTTGACTGAAAACTTTCTGAATTAATTTGAAAGGTATTTAAGCCCTACAATGGATGCAATCAGGGTAGTGATAAAGAACAATCGTTTGAAATTGGCCGGTTCATTAAAAATAACAATCCCCATCAGCACTGTACCCACCGCACCAATCCCTGTCCAAACGGCATAGGCAGTACCAATCGGAATCTCTTGAGTAGCTTTGATTA
>JAQVKJ010000040.1 GCA_028694715.1 Weeksellaceae bacterium
CCTGCCATTACAAATAAGAACTTTTTGTAAGGTTTATCTTTCCAGATGGTATCTGACGGGAAGATTGAATATTAGCTTCACATTGCTACCATCGGAGGCTTCTGCCGGCTGTATGTATTTTCTTTTGTGAACCATTTTTTTCGAAATTCTGTCCAATGCATTTTTGGCTTCAGCGCTGAGTTCTTTGTCTCCGTTTTTTGCGGCTCTGACCTGCACAATTCTCCCCATTTCGTCCACCACAAAACTAAGTCGTGCATTTGCTTGTTCGATTCCTTTGCTGTTGGCGATTTCTTCAAAATCTTTCAGCTGAACACCAAGCTCTGCAGACAATTTCTCGGCCATACAACGGGTGAGTTCATCATTGTTTTTTGATTTCTCACAACCTGGATAAATCGCCATTTTTGTCACTTGTTTCACATTCATTGTTTTGGGCGCTTCAGGAACTGAAGACTCCGGGGTATTATCAACTCCAGTTGCGTTTCCGGTTGTATTTTCACCAGGATTGTGCGCACCGATTTCATTAGGATTGCCGGTGTTTTCATCACCTTCCGAAATGCCTATGTCAACTTGAGAAGCCAATGGATGTTCAACAGGCGGATTGGCAGTGGGTTGAGGAACTATGTCTGTTCCTGATTTTTCTTTTACAGTAATGACCGGTTTGGTTTTTTCAATCGGTTTCACAGCTGGCTTTTCAGCCGGTGGCTCCTCTATTTTTGCAAGCACATGAATGGGTGGAGTATTTCTTTTGTAGGTGACCGGCTCATCCTTGGAAGTGACAGAGAGTGCCGTAATTGCAATTCCAAGTGAGAAAACCACAACAAGCAAAGATTTGAGCAAATTTCTGCCGGCTGTCGTTCTTTGTACATAGGCACCGTATGCCTTGTTTCGATTTTCAAAAAGAAAATCATTCCACGATTGTCTGTTATTTTTCATTGTAAGACGATTTAAATATTAAACATAATTAACAGGTACATTCACATTTTAATAGTCAGAAAATTGAATTGCAATTCAAACGCATCATGATATTTGTCAGTTTTCAAATTCCGTGCCTATAAATTATTCACAATAAAACTTTAACAAATTACACAGCTTGTTAAAAACTTTATTCTCAGAAAAATTATCTTCTTTGAACTACAATTTCTTATCTTAGCCCGGCTTATGGAAGAAATAGGAAGATTCGAGTCAGTAAAGCGTAAAACGCAGAGTGTTATTAACTTAGAGAGAGGGAAATTGCCGCCGCAGGCCATTGATTTGGAAGAAGCAGTGCTGGGTGCAATGATGATTGACAAAAAAGGTATCGATGAAATCATCGATGTTTTATTTCCCGAAGTATTTTATAAAATACAGCATCAGACCATTTATGCTGCCATTCAAAAACTGTTCAATGCTACCCAACCCATTGACCTTTTGACTGTTTCTAATCAGCTTAAAAGCGAGGGAAAACTGGATTTGATTGGAGGTGAATATTATCTGATTCAGCTGACTCAGAAAATCACATCCGCTGCACATATCGAATACCACGGCCGTGTGTTGATTGAAAAGTATGTTCTGCGCCAACTCATAGAAATTTCGTCAAATATCATTGATAAATCTTATGACGAAACAACCGATGTGTTGGAATTACTCGATCATTCTGAAAGAAAACTTTTTGATATTGCCGAAAAAGGCATCAAGAGAAGTTTTTCCGATTCGGGTACTCTCGTGCATGAAGCCATTGAGAAAATCAGGGCAAGGTCAGAAAAAGGAGGAATGAGTGGTGTGCCATCTGGATTCAATAGAATAGACAAAATTACATCTGGATGGCAGGATTCTGACCTGGTGATTATTGCTGCTCGTCCGGGGATGGGTAAAACTGCATTTGTACTTTCGATGGCCAGAAACATGACCGTTGATTACAAAATCCCGGTGGCGGTTTTTTCGTTAGAAATGTCAAGTGTGCAGCTGATAACCAGAATGATTTCGAGTGAAACCGGAATTTCTTCAGAAAAATTAAGAAAAGCTACACTCGAAAACCACGAGTGGAAACAATTGTTTAACAAAGTAAAGACGCTTGAAAACGCACCCTTGTTCATTGACGATACTCCGGCACTCTCCATCTTCGACCTTAGGGCAAAGGCCAGAAGACTGGTGTCCCAACACGACATCAAACTGATTGTCATCGACTATCTGCAACTGATGACCTTAGGCGGTTCCAGACAAACCGGCAATAGGGAACAAGAAATTGCAACCATTTCAAGAAATCTGAAGTCCATCGCCAAAGAATTGAACATTCCGGTCATTGCACTATCGCAATTGTCCCGTTCGGTTGAAACCAGAGGCGGAAACAAAAGGCCTTTGCTTTCTGATTTGAGAGAATCCGGAGCAATCGAACAAGATGCAGACATTGTTTCATTTATATACAGACCAGAATATTACAATCTGGATGTCTGGGACGACGATATGGCATCCTCCTGCATAGGTCAAGCAGAATTCATTATATCAAAACACAGAAATGGTTCTCTTGAAAATATAAGACTTAGATTCATTAAAGAGCAAGCAAAATTCAAAGATTTAGAGGATGATTTCATCAGCGGAAATTTTGAATTTCAAAGCGCACTGAATAACGATGAGGGCGTAGATGATTCATCGGGCAGCATCAACCTGCCGACCATTGACCCTTCGGATTCATTCAGCAGAGACAATATCTTCGATGAATATTCAGACATTGACGACGAAGACAACGATGAGCTCGATTTTTAACCACTAAAAATCATCTTTTTAACTGTAAATTTTTATAGCCGAATTCTTTTTCTATTCATAAATTTGAATCATTAAAACAGAAATTAAAATGGCCTACTTTGATGATACCCAAACCGCATTTAAACTCAAGTCAAACAAGGATTTGAAAAAGGCGAAATTATTGTTCAAACTCATGGGAAATCCCTTTCTGACCAAACTGGGAACTTATTTTTTCAAAATCCCATTTGTAACTGATATTCCTTTTATAAAACCGATTGTTAGAAATACGATTTATAATCAATTTGTAGGCGGAGTGACCACCGATGAGTGTTTGATTGTAGCCAAAAATCTTTACCGTTCTGGTGTCAGATCTATCATGGATTATTCCGTAGAAGGACAGTCCACCGATGAGGAATTTAACCATGTGAAAGAAGAAATCCTCAAACTTATACAGATAGCCAAAGAAAATCCGGCCGAAATTCCCTGCGTGGTTTTTAAACCTACTGGTTTTGGTCGTATTGACATTTATGAGAAAGCCGGAAACAACTTACCTATGGCTGATCATGAAATGAAAAGCTGGGAAAATATCAGAAAGAGATATCAGGAGGTTTGCCAATCGGCATACGACAATGGAGTTCCAATCATGGCCGATGCCGAAGACAGTTGGATGCAGGATGCTGCGGACCAACTGATGGACGAAATGATGCAAAAGTTCAATAAAGAACGATGTATTGTATGGAGCACACTTCAGCTGTATAGACATGACCGATTGTCGTATCTACAGGAAATTTATGAAAAAGCAAAAAATGAAAATTATCTGATTGGTTTCAAAATCGTTCGTGGAGCATATATGGAAAAAGAGTGGGATCGAGCAAAAGAAATGGGCTACAGAAACCCAATTCAACCCAACAAAGAAGCTACCGACCGCGATTTTAATCAAGCCATGGAATTTATGGTAGAACATATCGACAGGATTTCACTTTTTGCCGGTACGCACAACGAATACAGTAGCGAACTGCTGACGCGTTTGATGGAAGAACACAATATCCAAAAGGATGACCACAGAATCTGGTTCGGACAATTGTACGGGATGAGTGATAATATCAGTTTCATACTCGGCGAAAAAGGCTATAATGTTGCCAAATACTTGCCCTACGGACCCATCAAAAAAGTAATGCCTTATTTGGTCAGAAGGGCACAGGAGAATACTTCAGTGGCTGGACAAACCGGAAGAGAACTATCGCTGATACAAAAAGAAATAAACAGAAGAAAATCAAAATAAACTTCCGCCGTTTGCACTCATTCTGCATCAAACTGAATTTGATTTCATCGGTTCATTTCCTTTGTTTTTATTAAATTGGCTGATTCAACAAAAAAATTATCAGTACTGAGTTTATCATACTATGGGCGAACTTCATTTTGTCGAAATTATATTGCCGTTGGCACTACCGGGTACTTTTACCTATGAAATAGACAGAGAGGAAAAAGACAAACTCAGTGTCGGGCAACGAGTATCAGTTCCCTTTGGCAGTAACAAACTTTATACCGGTATCATCCATTCGTTTCATCAAAACAAACCCGAATTGTTCAAAACCAAAAGAATCGATTCGATTCTGGATGAGCAAGCTGTGGTCACAGAAAATCAAATCAGGTTTTGGGAATGGATGGCCGATTATTATATGTGTTCCTTGGGAGATGTTTACCGCACCGCCATTCCGACAGCCCTCAAATGGGAAAGTGAAACCATGTTAAGGTTCACCGAACAGATGGACGAAGACATGGATGATTTAACAGACGACGAAAAAATCGTGGTGCAGGCCATAGGCAACAAAGGTCTGCTTTCTGTCAAAGAAACAGCAAAACTCATCGAGAGGAAATCTGCAATCCCGGTGGTCAAATCGCTATGGGAAAAAGGAATCGTCAGACTGGACGAAATTTTGATAGAGAAATATACACCCAAAATTGAACTCTATGTCAAAGTCAATCCCAAACTGAAAAGCAATCAGCGTTTGTTCATTGAATTGATGGAAAAACTCAAAAATGCAAACCGTCAGCGAGAATTGCTGCTAAAACTAATTGTTGAAGAACAACAATCTCCAAAACCAATTAAAGTATCAAAATTCCTGAAAGAACATTCGGGTACACACACCATGCTCAGGTCAATGGAAGACAAAAGCTTGGTTGAAATATATGAACAAACCACTTCAAGAATCGATTCGGAAGAAATAGATGTAATTGATTCAAAAACACTTAGCGAAGAACAAAACAAAGCATTGAAATCGGTAAGTGAATTTTTTGACCAAGACAAAGCCGTTTTATTACATGGAATCACTTCGAGCGGAAAAACAGAGATCTACATCAAACTGATTGAAGAATGCCTGATTCACCAGCAAACAGTCTTGTTCCTGCTGCCCGAAATCTCGATTGCATCACAAATGGTTGCACGAATCAGAAAACATTTTGGTGAAATCACAGGCATTTATCATTCAAAATTCAACCAGAGTGAAAGAGTGGAACTCTGGCAAAAAACACTAAATGGTGAATACAAAATTATCATTGGTGCTCGCTCAGCCATTTTTCTGCCTTTTAGAAATATAGGACTGATCATTGTGGACGAAGAACATGAATCCGCATACAAACAAAATGATTCAAAACCCTTTTTCAATGCCAGAGACATGGCGTTGGTAATGGCTGCACAATACAATTCACAAATCATTCTGGGTTCGGCAACACCTTCGCTCGAAACTTATCACAATGCAGTGAGCAGAAAGTATGGATATGTTACACTGAGTCGAAGATTTTCAGAGGTGGAACTTCCTAAAATTGAACTGGTCGATTTGCGCTCAGCCATGAAAAACAAAGAAATCAGTGGAGACATCAGCCACCGGCTGAAAGACGCCATTCAGGAAAATTTTGCTTCCGGAAAACAAATTTTGATTTTTCAGAATCGCCGTGGTTTTGCACCCGTGGTTGAATGTTTGAATTGCGGACACACACCTTATTGCCCGAATTGCGATGTTCCTCTGACTTTTCACAAACGAAGCAATTCCATGAGGTGCCATTATTGCGGTCATGCCCAAGCAATGATGAGCAGATGTCACAATTGTCTGAGCCGAGAAATTACCACCAAAGGGATAGGTACCCAACAAATAGAAGAGCAATTGAAAGTTCTTTTTCCCAAAATGAACATCGCCAGAATGGATGTGGATGCCATGCGCAGAAAACATGCTTATGAAAAAACACTGGATGAATTTGATCGACAAGAAATCGACCTGCTTGTAGGTACACAAATGATTGCCAAAGGCTTGGATTTCAAAAACATAGGATTGGTGGGTGTCATCAGGGCCGATTCCATTCTGAATTTCCCTGATTTTCGAGCACACGAAAAGGCTTTTCAACTTTTGACACAAGTGGCAGGCCGTTCAGGCAGACGAAAAGAGCAGGGGAGGGTGTTGATTCAGACTTTTAATCCGGACCATGAAATATTGCAGAATGTGATTCGGTACGATTATAAAAACACGGCGAGAAATATTTTATACGAACGAAAATCCTTTTTGTATCCACCTTTTATTAGACTCATCAGACTCAGTTTCAGACACAATAACCGTGAAAGGAATGACAAGGTGGCTGAACAGTTTGTCTGTCTGATGAAAAACTACTTGGACGAAAAACATCTGTTGGGGCCGGAAGAACCCCCGGTGAACAGAATCAGGAATCAGTACATTCAACAGGTGCTGATAAAAATTCCAGAGAACCAGAAACCCGGAACAATCAAAAGAATGATTACCGGAAGCATTGACCGATTGCATACCGTGGCGGTATATCGTTCGGTAAAAATTGACATTGATGTAGATCCTTTGTGAATTTATTTAATGAGAAGAAACAAAAACACCCCGTTCAATCAGATTGCACGGGGTGTTTCAATGATTTTATTTTCATTAGAATTGGGTATAATCCAAATCTACTTGTTCTGCTGCTTTTTTGTAATGACCCGAATCGAGTTTCTCTTTCACCGCAGTGAATGCCTCGAGCGTGTATTCAATATCCTCATCTTTGTGTGCGGCAGTTGGGATGATTCTGAAGATAATGGTCCCCTTTGGAATGACCGGATAGACCACTACTGAAACGAAAATGTTGTGGTTTTCTCTCAAGTCTTTGGCCATGATGGTAGCTTCAATCGGACTTCCCTGAAGTATGACAGGGGTAACACAGGTATTGGTCAATCCCAAATTGAAACCTCTTTCTTTTAATCCTGACTGAATTTTGTTGACATTTTCCCAAAGTTTATTTTTGAATTCAGGTTGATTTCTCAAAAGTTCCAGTCTTTTCAATGCGCCGATGACCATAGGCATGGGCAGTGATTTGGCAAAAATCTGAGAGCGCATATTGTATTTCATATAGCGGATGACATCTTTGTCCCCGGCAAAGAATGCACCTATGCCTGCCATTGATTTGGCAAAAGTTGAGAAATACACATCGATCTGGTCGGTCACTCCTTGTTCTTCGCCCACGCCCGCTCCGGTTTTTCCAAGTGTACCAAAGCCGTGTGCATCATCCACCATCAGTCTGAAATCGTATTCATTTTTGAGTGCACAGATTTCTTTGATTTTACCTTGTTCGGCCATCATTCCAAATACACCTTCGGTAATGACCAGAATTCCACCACCGGTTTCTGCGGTGATTTTCTTTGCTCTTTCAAGGTTCTTTCTCAGGCTGTCCATATCGTTGTGGCGGAAAGTAAATCTTTTGCCCAAATGCATTCTCACACCGTCCACAATACAAGCGTGAGATTCAACATCATAAACCACTACATCATTTTTAGACAACAAAGAATCAATACCGGAGACCATTCCTTGGTACCCATAATTCAAAAGATAGGCGGACTCTTTGCCTACGAATGCTGCAAGTTCATTTTCCAACTGTGCGTGGAATTTTGTTTGTCCAGTCATGGCTCTGGCGCCCATCGGATAAGCCATTCCGTACTTTGCAGCTGCGTCAGCGTCTGCTTTTCTGACTTCAGGATGATTGGCCAATCCAAGGTAATTGTTTATGCTCCAAACCACTACGTCCTTTCCTTTAAATTTCATTCTCGGACCGATTTCTCCCTCGAGTTCTGGAAAAATAAAGTAACCTTCACCGTAATCGGCAAATTGTCCCAATGGCCCGGGATTTTTTCTGATTCTTTCAAAAATATCCATGATTTTATTTGATTATATTTGGGTTAAGTATCGAAAATGCTCCTCAATCTGATTGGGAGCATTTTCTGTGAAATTAATTTTATTTACAATGATATTCTCATATCAATTTTTCAACATGTTGCACTGTGGCATTTGATTCCAAGCCGTTCAGACGACTGTTGGTAAATCCTTGTTCTTTCATCCATTCGTCGCTGAACACCTTCGTTATGTATCTTGAACCGTGGTCTGGAAATATCAAAACAACTTTGTCACTTTCTTTGAATTCACCGTTCATTTGTTTGTATGCTTGTACTACCGCACCACTTGTATATCCACCCATAATTCCTTCTTTCAGAGCGATTTCACGGGTTCTGTAGGCACTTTCTTCGTCAGTTACCTTAATGAATTTATCGATGATGTCGAAATCGGTGGCCTCAGGAACCAGATTTTTTCCCAATCCTTCGA
>JAQVKJ010000041.1 GCA_028694715.1 Weeksellaceae bacterium
TTTTACCGATATTACCGCACAGGTTATCGCAACGGGCAATGGAACTTATACCGTGACTGATTTTGACCTGAGCGCAATCATCGCTGATTATTGCGGCAATGGAACCAACTTTGGCGGCTGGTCGATTTTGATTGTCTATTTTGATCCAAACTTAGGCTACAATATGATTAATATTTATGATGGATTTACCAGAGTGGATCAGCTACATACTTTTGTAGAGTTTGAACTTGGCAATCTGAATGTACTCCACCTTGCCGGAAACAGAGTGGGATTTTTGGCTTGGGAAGGGGACCATAACATCGCCAACGAGGAACTCTTGAGAATCAACACAAACATCGTTAGCAATCCGCCGCTCAATCCTGCCGACAATGTCTTTAACGGAACAAACTCATTCACCAACAGCAACACACTCTATAACATGGATCTTGACTTCTTTGACATCAGTGATTATACCAGTGTGGGCGATGATACAATGACAATTTCTTTGGAGAGCCATCAGGATGCCATCATCCTGAACAATATCGTAGTGGTGCTTAACTCAGAAGTACCCGATGCCACCATAGACGGAAGCGCACTGTTTGGCGAATGTGACTTGCGCGATGTGGAAGTCGATTATACCGTTTATAATACAATTGCCACGGATATACTCCCCGCTGGAACACCCATAGCTTTTTATGCAGAAGATTTGCTTGTGGGGCAATCTGCCACTGTCAATGACATTCCCATCGGAGGTTTTGAGGAAGGACAAATCACTTTGTCAATCCCAATGGGCGTTCCTGCTAATTTCACCCTTATTCTTTCAGTGGATGACGACGGCACCGGCAATGGAACAGTCACTGAATTCAAAGAGGACAACAATACTTTTGAAATTCCGGTTACCTTGGGTGTGACCCCTACCGTAAATCCATACAATGGATTGGAAAAATGCGATACCAACAATGACGGAACTGAAATTTTTGACCTCACGCTCGTAGGAACGCAGATGCTCGGATTGCAAACTGGAGTGCTTATCAGATATTACACAGATGCAGGAGATGCAGAAGCCGGAAACGGAAACAACCTCGCCAATCCCGCATCTTATACCAATACTTCCAATCCGCAAACGATTTATGTGAGAATGGAGGACACTGTGGGTTGCTACATCACTGCTGCTTTTGAAATTTCAATCATACCGCCAGCAGAATTCGGATATGTTGTACCCGACATTGAGAAATGTTCTCCCAATCTTGAAACCACTGGAATTGAAGTGAACCTGACGCAGAATCAAAATGCAATACTGAACGGAAACGATCCGATGAATTATATCATCACCTATCACTTGGACCAGAATTCTGCCATGAATGGAGCCTCTCCCATCGTAGATCCTGCGACATACATTAACACCGTTTCGCCCCAAACGATTTGGGCTAGAATGGTGGACCCTAACGGTTGTGTTACTTATGGGTCATTCGAAATCATTATCGTTCCAGCTCAAGAAATGGAGCATACCATTCCCGAACTCGAATTTTGCTCTCCCGATATGAATCCGGAAGACATTGCGGTAGATCTGACCCTGAATCAATCAGAAATCCTGAACGGAAATGACCCTGCCGATTACACCATTACTTATTACACTGACCAAACCGATGCAATCAACGGAACCAACCCGATTCCCAACCCCGATGCCTATGAAAACCAGACTTCTCCTGAAACGATTTGGGTGAGAATGGTCAGCACCGAAGGTTGTGTTACCTACGGTTCGTTTGTATTGATTTTCAGCCTTCCCTCAGAAATGGATTATCTGTTGCCGAACATTGAAAATTGTTCTGAAAATCAAGTATTAACAGGCATCCCAACCGATTTAACACAAATTGAAAATGAAATACTGAACGGAAACGACCCCGACGATTATACCATCAGCTACCATTTGAACCAAGATGCAGCGGCGAACGGTATCAATCCAATTACAAACCCTGAGAATTACGAAAACACTTCTTCCCCTCAAACGATTTGGGCAAGACTGATACACAACACGAGCAATTGTGTGCTCTATGGCGCATTTCAAATAATATACAATCCGGCACCACTCGCCTTTGATGCCGAAATCCAGGAGTGCAGTATGTTTGGTCCGGCGCTCTTTGATTTGACCCTACTTAACCCATTGGTCGTCGCAGAACCGGAAGGACTCCAATTCTCATATTATCTGACCGAAGAAGACGCGCTGAATCAGAACAACCCATTGCCACTGAGCTATACGCCGCCAGAAATGATTTTCAATATTTTTGTGAGAATTCAAGATGACAAAGGATGCTTCTCCATTGTGGAGGCAGAATTGGAATCAATTGTAAATACCGAGGAATTGAACAATACTTTTCTGGAATGTGATTCTCCATGGGAACCAAATGACGGAATTACAGAGTTTAATCTGACACTATTGAACGGTGATATTATGAGTGCACTCGGACTAATGAGTGCCGACATCAGCTTTCACCTATCTGCTGAAGATGCAGTAAGCGGAAACAATCCAATTCAGACTCCCGAAGCATTCCAAAACAGCATCAGTCCACAAATGATTTACGCAAGAGCTGTTGGAACAGACGGAAATTGTGGCGGTGTGGTGACCTTCAATGTGGAAGTAATGCCTGTACCCGAATTTGAATTGCCCGATTATCTGGCATTCTGTAATTACGATGTAGTGAAATCATATACCTTTGATGTTCCTTATCAATCCTATATTTGGAGGAATCCGTCCGGAGAAGTTATCAGCACCTCACCCACTGTCCAATTCACTATGGAAGGTGAACACACACTCGAGGTCAGAGAAAACCAAGACGGCTGTCCTGCCATCCGTTCGGTGGAAGTCATCATAGACGAACCTCCCATCATTTTGGATATACAAGTGGACGGACATACTGTGAAAGTATTTGCCACCGGCGGACATGTCCCATACAAATACAGCATTAACAACGGACTTACCTGGGGTACTGAATACATCATGAACGAGGTACCCGGCGGTGTCTATGACATGCTTGTGATGAGCAAATACGGTTGTATCTCTGATGCCAAATTCTTTGGTGTGCTCGGAATTCCTAACTTTATTTCTCCAAATGGCGATGGAAAAAATGACTACTGGTATGTCCGTGGACTCGAAGCTTATCCAAAAGCAAGAATTCAGATTTTTGACCGCTACGGAAAAATGTTTGTGGACCGTGAACTGGGTACCAATTTTATCTGGGATGGACGATACAAAGGAGACCCGATTAGCTCTGGCGACTATTGGTACATCATCATTTTTGAAGATGGAAAAAAATTGTCGGGCCACATCACTGTTAGGAATTATTAATTAAAATCAATAAAAAACGGATTGAAATAACCCAAAAGTCATTCACCACCGTATCTCTTCTTTTCCGAGAGATTTTAAAATGTCATTGGTTTTTGTAAAAGGTCTGCTTCCGAAAAAACCTCTGTGGGCCGACAAAGGTGAAGGATGAGGCGACTGAATGACATAATGTTTTGAGCGGTCAATCACTGCCCCTTTTCGTTGGGCATAAGCACCCCATAGAATGAAAATCAATTTTTGCTTTTGGTCTGACAGCTTCTTAATCACCGCATCTGTGAAAAATTCCCAACCCTTGTTTTGATGAGAACCCGGCTGAGATTCACGAACAGTCAGTATGGTGTTCAGTAGCAGGACTCCCTGCTCAGCCCATCTTTCGAGATTCCCTGAAGAAGGTACCGCAACACCGGTATCGGAATTCAACTCTTTAAAAATATTTTGAAGACTCGGCGGAAAACTGATGCCGTCCGACACCGAAAAGCACAAACCATTGGCCTGACCAACACCATGATAAGGATCCTGACCCAAAATCACTACCTTAACTTTGTCAAACGGACTGTGTTCAAATGCTGCAAATATTTGTCGACCCGGTGGATAAACCCTGTTTTCTTCGTATTCCTTTCTTACAAAAGCCGTCAAATTTCTGAAATAATCTTTCTCAAATTCTTCCTTCAAAACAGCTTTCCAAGAGGCTTCAATTTTTACTTCCATCAAAATAATTATCAGATTGACAAATATAAATTAATTTTGCAGCAATGCAGGTTTCAGAACAAACATTGAAAGACTTGGAATTTCCGGTCATTCTCGAAAAAATTTCGGCACTCGCCTTCCATCAGGATACTTCTGACAGGATTTTGAAGTTGACGCCCTATGACAACAAAGATTATCTAATTCAGGATTTATTGACTACCAACGAATACCTCTCGGGCTTTCAATCAGAAAATCAGATTCCTTTTTCGGAATTCCATAGAATGAAAGAATATTTGCCACTGCTTGAAATCGAAAATTATTATTTGAATGTCGAATCTTTCTTTCAAATAAAATCGAATGCACTTCAAATCAAAGAAATAACTGCATTCTTCAAGAAATTTCATGATTATTTTCCAGAACTGAGCTCACTGGTCTCAGAAGTTAGCTATCAAAAAGAAATCGTCGATGAAATCAACAAAGTCTTTAACCGACACGGAGAAATCAAAGACAATGCAAGCAACAATCTGGCTGAAATTAGAAAAAAGATAAAACTTTTGTCAGGTAAAATTGTTGAGTTATTCAACAAAGCTGTCAGGCAAAACATAGAATTTCTTGATGAAATCAAAGAAACCATCGTCGATGACCGCAGGGTATTGGCTGTTAATTCAGCTGTCAGAAAAAGAGTCAAAGGAAGATTTCTCGGTACCTCCAAAACCGGCTCAATTTCATACATTGAACCTCAAATCATTCAGCAACCTATTCGTGAATTGGAAGAATTAAAGGAAGAAGAGTCAAAAGAAATCATCAAAATCCTGAAAGCACTGACCGAAGTGATTGCCATTCACAAAACTACACTTTCGGATTATGAACAACTCCTCGAATATCTTGATTTTACAAGAGCCAAAGCAAAGTTTGCGTTGAAAATCAACGGTTGCCTGCCAAAGTTGAGTACTGAGAAAATACTGGATTTAAAAGACGCCTACCACCCACTGCTTTACCTTTCAAACACCGAAAAGAAACTGAAAACCTGGCCGCAAACCTTCTGTATGAACGAACAGCAAAGAATCATCATCATCTCGGGACCCAACGCAGGAGGAAAAAGTATAACACTGAAAACCATTGGCCTAAACCAACTGATGATTCAAAGCGGTCTGTTGATTCAGGTACACCCCAATTCCGAAATAGGCTTTTTCGATAAATTATTCACTGACATTGGCGACAATCAATCAATTGAAAATCAATTAAGTACATACAGCTACCGTTTGAAGCAAATGGCGCATTTCATCAGAAATGTTGATGAAAATTCGCTTTTACTCATCGACGAATTCGGAACAGGCTCTGATCCAGAGCTCGGAGGTGCGTTGGCTGAAGTGTTCTTTGAAGAGTTTTATGAGCGAAAAGCTTTTGGGGTGTTTACAACGCATTACACCAACATCAAAATTGTTGCAGAGAAACTTCCGAATGCCATCAATGCGAGCATGTTGTTTGACAAACACAATCTAACACCGCTTTATCGATTAGAAATCGGGCAATCCGGGAGTTCATTTACCTTTGAGGTGGCCGAGAAAAACAAGATTCCCTTCAGACTGATCAACCGTGCAAGAAAAAAAGTAGAAAAAGACAAAGTACGATTGGACAAAACCATTGTAAAGCTCCAGCAAGAAAAATTTGAAATCCAAAAAACCAAAGACGAGGTGGAGGAATTAAAACAATCCTCGGTTCAACAAAACTTAGAACTGGAAAATACACAAGAAAAAATCACAGAAAAGCTGCTTGATTTCCAGCAGTTGTATGACAACGAACTCAAAACCCTTCAATCCGGTAAAAAAATGAATGACTGGGCAGATGAATACCTGAAAACCAAAAACAAACAAAAACTGATTTCTCATTTCCTGAAATGGGTTGAAATTGAAAATTCAAAAAAAACTGCTCTCAACACCATCGAGAAAAAGAAAGAAAAAATCGTTCAGAAAGCTGTGGACAAAGCACTCAAGCATAACCAAAAAACCATCAGGGAAAAACAAGTTCAAATCGATGAGAAAAAAGCAAGAAAACAGGAGGCAGAAATCAAAAACCTGAAAAAAGGCGACCGCGTAAAAATAAAGGACAGTACCAGTATAGGCACCGTTGAAAGAGTTGATGGAAAAAAGGTATTGATAAATTATGGTCAGTTTACAGCAAAAGTTTCTATCTTTGAGATACAAAAAATTTAAACTTCAATATAATGAAAAACTTATTCTTTTTAATTGCAATTCTTTCATTTGTCTTTTCTTACACACAAGAAAAGGTAAATACTCAGGAATTGCATAGAATCGCAGCGAAGGCTGAGGCGGAATACAATCAGGCGACAATGAAAGCTGCACAGAAATATGCTGATCACCCCATGGGCGAAGGAACTTCGTTCCAGGCATTAGAATACAATACTCCCGTATATTATCATTCAGACAGTGGACCACAACAACGCTCAATGAATGTTGACTACCTTAGCGACGGAACCTTGCCGGGCGTGGATGCAACCGGTGAAGGCTTTACTGCCTATATATGGGACGGAGGAAGGGTCCGCTTAACTCATCAGGAATTTACAGGAAGAGTTACAATGGTAGAAAATACCGGAAGCGACTCCGATCACGCTACCGGCGTAGCGGGTGTAATAATGGCCGAAGGAATCAATACCAACGCCATTGGGATGGCACCCAAAGCACTTTTGAAAGCTTTGAATTTTACCAATGGAAATACTACTTCTGAAATTGGTTATCAATCAGGATTGGAAGACAATAACGATTATATGGTATCCAACCATTCCTACGGAGCACTGACCGGCTGGCGATTCAACAGCGGTACATGGTATTGGTACGGCTACCCCCATATCTCAGAAATTGAATCGGTTTTGTTTGGATTATACACCAATACCGACAGGATAATTGACCAGATTCTCTATAACTCACCTCAACACAGCATGTTCAAATCCGCCGGAAACAACCGCAACGAAGGCCCAAGTGGAACTGTTGATCATTATGCATTCGACGAAAACGGTGAATGGGAATTCATTACCGGTGTTTACCGCCCCAGAGACTGTATGTCACAAGGTGGTTACGATTGTCTGGCATGGAGCGGTTCAGTCGCAAAAAACACCATCAATGTTTCTGCAGTAAAAAATCTTGCCGGAGACAACCGATACAATGGTCCTTCCAGCGTAGTCATAACCTCATTCAGCAGCTGGGGTCCAACAGATGACGGAAGAATCAAACCTGAATTGTCTGCAGTGGGCGAAAATGTATATGCACCTACCAATTCTTCCAATAATGCTTATGCCAACTGGTCTGGGACATCATTCTCTTCTCCTGCAGCAGCTGGAGTAGGTTTACTGATGCAAGAAGTGAAAAATGAATTTGATGGAGGATACGTCAGAGCAGATATGATGAAAGCACTATTAATCAATTCCGCCTATGAAACAGGAACCACACTCGGCCCCGATTACAGATTCGGATTTGGACTGATCAATGCACTTGAAGCAGCCAGAACAATCATCAATGCAGATGAAAAATATTTTACTGCAGATTTGATACTAAACGAAGGTGAAACCGTTTCCATGCATTTTGAAAGCAGCGGAAGCGAACCAATCAAAGCCACTATTGCGTGGCTCGACCCATACGGAACACCACTGCCCGAACTGGTATTGAACGACAGAACCCCCAAGTTAGTGAACGATTTGGATTTGAGAATCACACAAGGAAGCGATACTTATTATCCGTGGAAACTCGATCCCGATAACCCTGCTTCAGCTGCCACTCAAGAAGACAATAAGGTGGACAATGTCGAACAGGTATTCATCGAAACTCCTCAGTCAGGACAATATACACTGACCGTTACACACAAAGGAAGTCTGCAGAACGGTTCACAAAATTTCGCACTGGTGATTTCAGGTATCAACGCTCCTGAAATGAAAACTACCAATATTGATCTGAATAAATCGATTGAAATCTTCCCAAATCCTGTTACCGACAAACTGAATATAAAAACAGATAAAAATCTGAACAAAGTACACATCATGATTTTCAACGAAATGGGTCAGGTGGTATATGATAAAAAATCCGACAAAATAATTAAACATGAAAGCATTGACTTGAGTAAAGTGCCGGCCAATGTTTACCTGGTTTATATCAAATCAGAGGAAGGTGTGATTAGCAAAAAAATTATAAAAAAATAATTCATTACATCCCACAAAAAAACCCGTCCCTAATATGACGGTTTTTTTTGGCACAATCCGATAACCAATAAAGCAACCAATTGGTCATAAATCTTGTGTTTGTGGTAACTCATATCAG
>JAQVKJ010000042.1:0-753 GCA_028694715.1 Weeksellaceae bacterium
ATAATGTAAAATAAACTTTACATTTGCTTCCATAAAATACTTTTGCAATGAAAGAAAGGTTCTTATTTCCTCACAGATTCAGAAATGTTAGCGGATTAATATTTCTTTTAAGTCTTTTGCTTCTGACTGTTTTTGTTATTGACAGCGATCTGTTTTCAAAGATCAATCCTGAAATGCCTGTTTTTGCAATCGCAGGAAACGGTCAGCCGGTATATGGCGAATACAGTGAGACGATTATTTTATCGACTCATTGGTTTAAATTTATTTACAATGAAACCCTGGATGAAGTTTTATTTATTTTGCTCATTATTTCCGGAATTGTTTATGCTTTTTCAAAAGAAAGGATTGAAGATGAAATGACCCGGCAAATCAGATTGGAAAGCCTGGCATGGGCAACTTACTTTAATTATTTCATACTGTTGGCTTGCTATCTTTTGTTTTACGGTTTACCGTTTTTGTATGTTTTGATGATTGCAATGTTTTCAAATCTGCTGTTTTTCATCATACGTTTCAGATGGTCGGTTTATAAATACAATAAAGAATTCAATGAAGAACAGATTAAAAATTGAAAGAGCGATAGCCAATTTGACACAGGCTGAACTTTCCGAAAAGGTCAATGTGAGCAGACAGACCATCAACGCACTGGAATTGGGGAAATATGTACCGTCCACTGTGTTGGCACTGAAAATATCTAAAGTATTTGGAAAAACGGTAAATGAAATTTTTGAATTGGAAGATTCTGATTGATATTTA